>NZ_DJDC01000152.1:0-13347 GCF_002430855.1 Acinetobacter sp. UBA5934
TACTATGCTTCATAGGAATGTCTACATTAATATTTTTTCCTTTATTTATTTTTATTTCCACAATTTTCAAAAATAATATTAGCGAATTGCATAGAAATATTTGTGTAACTGGCATATGTATAGTTTTATTTACATTTATTTGTGGATTAACTGATTATACATTCGTAAGAAACTATTCCTTATTTATTTATAGCCTATTAATAGTACTATTATTCACCTATAGCTCACTTTTAATTAGAACTTGTGACAATTCGGCCAAAGAGGCATAATTCAACATTCGAAAAAGCGGTACGCTGTTTACGTATACGCTGACCTTAACCCATATAGTTGGATTTTTTACGCTATGATGCGAACTCATTACTGTGGCTCATTAACTGAAGCCCAAATTGACCAGACCGTAACATTATGCGGTTGGGTACACCGTCGCCGTGACCACGGTGGTGTTATCTTCCTGGACATGCGTGACCGTGACGGTCTTGTTCAAGTGGTTATTGACCCAGATACCCCTGAAGCATTCGCAACTGCGGACAAATCACGTTCAGAATTTGTATTAAAAATTACAGGCCGCGTACGTCGTCGTTATGCAGGTACTGAAAACGCGAATATCACTAGCGGTCAAATCGAAGTTCTGGGTAAAGAAATCGAAGTTCTTGCTGCATCTGAAACTCCGCCATTCCCATTAAATGACGAAAACACCAATATTTCTGAAGAAGTGCGTTTGAAATATCGTTTCTTGGACATCCGTCGTCCAGAGATGTTAGAACGTCTGCGTTTCCGTTCTAAATTAACCAACCTAATTCGTAACTACTTTGAAGAAAATGGTTTCTTAGATGTTGAAACACCGATTTTGACTCGTGCGACGCCTGAAGGTGCACGTGACTACCTCGTTCCAAGTCGTGTTTCTAACGGTAGCTTCTATGCACTTCCACAGTCTCCACAGCTGTTCAAACAGTTGTTGATGGTAGGCGGTATCGATCGTTACTACCAAATCGCTAAATGTTTCCGTGATGAAGACTTACGTGCTGACCGTCAGCCTGAATTCACCCAAATCGACGTTGAAACATCGTTCATGAGTGACGATGACATTATGGATTTGATGGAAACATTAACGATCAAGATGTTCAAAGAACTTCTAGACGTTCAATTCGACAAATTCCCGCGTATGACTTATGCAGACGCAATGCGCGACTATGCATCTGATAAACCTGACTTACGTATTCCTTTGAAACTGGTTGACGTTGCAGACATGATGCAAGACGTTGAGTTTAAAGTATTCGCAGGTCCAGCTAAAGATCCTAAAGGCCGTATCGTTGCGCTTCGCGTACCAGGTGCTGGTGCGCTGCCACGTAGCCAAATTGATGAATACACTAAATTCGTTGGCATCTACGGTGCAAAAGGCTTGGCTTACATTAAAGTCAACGAACTTGAAAAAGGTATTGAAGGTCTGCAATCTCCAATCGTTAAATTCATCGAGCCAATCGTGCTTGATTTGTTGAAACGTGTTGGCGCTGAAAATGGCGATATCGTATTCTTCGGTGCGGACAAAGCCAAAGTTGTCAATGATGCAATGGGTGCTTTACGTATTAAAGTCGGTCATGACATGAAGATGGCGACTTGCGAGTGGGCGCCACTTTGGGTTGTTGATTTCCCTATGTTTGAAGAAACAGATGACGGTAAATGGACATCTGTGCATCACCCATTCACGCTGCCTAAATCAAGCGTTGAAGAAGTGAAGAACAATCCAGGTGCTGCACTTTCTGTTGCTTACGATATGGTATTGAACGGTACTGAAATTGGTGGTGGTTCACTGCGTATCTTTAACTTAGAAATGCAAAAAGCGATCTTCGAAGCGCTGGGTATTTCTGAAGAAGAAGCCGAAGAGAAATTCAGCTTCTTGTTAAATGCATTGAAATTCGGTGCGCCTCCTCATGGTGGCTTGGCATTCGGTCTTGACCGTTTGGTGATGTTGATGACAGGTTCATCTTCAATCCGTGACGTGATTGCATTCCCGAAAACCAAAACTGCTGAATGTCCATTAACTCAAGCACCTGCTCCAGTTGAAGGCAATCAATTACGTGATTTGGGTATCCGTTTACGCGAAAAACCTAAAGCTGAAACTAAACAAGAAGTTTAATGTTTTATTAGTTCAGTGATCAAAACCCTGCTTAGGCAGGGTTTTTTATTGTTTCAAAAATAGGATAGAAAATAATTAAAATTTGATAATTTTTGATAATAATTCACTAGATGCGATATGTTATCTTGTTTAAGAATTAAATCCTATGTGCATTATTACACTAATTTAATTCATTCTATCTTGTTAGTAAGATTCTTTTTTAATCATTTCTATCTTAGATTTTTAGACTCTTGTCAACATTCTAATTTAACCTAATACTTCAAGAGTCCTTTAAGAATTTATGTACTTTTTATTTAAAGTTCTAGCCTTACTACCTTTACGTATGCTGCAAAATCTAGCCTGCTTTGCAGCATGGCTACTCTGTAGAAGCAATTCGTCATTTAAACGTATAACTTGTATTAATCTAAAGTTGGCTTACCCAGAATTGACAGTAGTGCAAAGAGCAAAGTTGCTTCATGAAAGTATTCGAAGTCAATGTTTAAGTTATGTAGAATGTATTAAATGCTGGGGGATGTCACCTCAATACAGTTTAAAACTCTTAAATAAAATTCATGGTACAAACTATTTAACAGAAGCCTTGACCAATCAAAAAGGCGTTATTGTCGTCGTGCCACATTTTGGTAGCTGGGAACTATTAAATGCCTGGCTTTGTACACATACTCAACCCATGATTATGTATAAGCCAAATAAGATAAAAGGCATAAATCGCTATATTTTAGAATCACGTCAAAAGACTAACGCAATATTGGTTCCTGCCGATGAAACCGGTGTACGTTCTATTTTCAAATACTTAAAGCAAGGTGGTCTTACGGTAGTTCTTCCCGATCATTTACCTAAATCTTCGGGGGGTATTTATGCTCATTTTTTTCAGCAAAATACCCTATCCGCTACCATTGTTTCTAAATTAGCATATAAAACTCAGTGCAATGTAGTGGGCTTAAGCTGTACAAGAAATCCCGATACATCTAGTTTCGATATTCAATGTATTCCTCTATCAACGGAAATCTCATCAAAAGAGCTGCAAAAAAGTGTTGGATGCTTAAATCAAGAAATGGAGCTCATGATTGCGAAAATGCCAGAACAGTATATTTGGTCTTATAAACGCTTTAGAAATTGTTATGGAAATGTTAATCCCTATAGAGTTTAAATATTATCTTTCCCCTTCTCATCTCAAGTTAGGTGAACAGAACACCAAAATGGAATGAATTGAGATTGCTGGCTGCTAATGGCATAATAGCCCTGTTTTTCTATTATTGAGTCAAGCAAGCTATGGCTATGCGTCCCGCTGTTCGTAATCGTGGCATTATGTTGATTGTGTTTTCTGTTGTGCAGTGGCTATTTATGCGTTATATCCTAGCCAATGGCTTATTTAACATGCATACAAACGAACGCATTCTATATTTTTGTGTCAGCAGTTTAGGCGGAGCCTTACTTATTTTTGTGGGATTAATTTATATGGTATTGAGAGGAAATCCGGATAAGGAATAACTACGATATTTCTGAAAAAATTTCAAAGTACAAAAATAAATCTTTTTTAAGATATTTATTTTTAAAATTTTATAATATTTAAATTTAAAAGGCTATTGAATGGGATTAAGAAAATCTATAAGAAAAATATTTCGTCTAGTGTCATTAAATATAAGATATTATAAAAACATTAGATTAAAAAATTTAAATCCAGACAATTATGCAGATCCTATCATTTTAAATCCAATAGATGATTCACATGAAATTAATATACCTAAAATAATATGGATGTACTGGGACTCAGAAATCCCCCCTATTGTTCAAAAATGTTTTGATCAAATAAAAAAACTAAATCCAACCTATCAAATTAATGTTTTAAATATAAAAAATACTGCATCTTTTTGCGACCTGAATTTTACTGAATTTAATAATCTTACTCCTCAGCAAAAATCAGACTTAATAAGGTTCTATTTACTATATCATTATGGTGGTATATGGCTAGATGGCAGTATCATAACTTATTCTAATTTAGATTGGATTATTGATATTTGCAATAAAAACAGAACATCTGCATTTGGATATTACAGGGCAGAAAATGTTACTGTACCTGAATATCCCGTCATTGAAAATTGGCTTTTAGCTTCAGAAAAAGGAAATATTTTCTTCAAAAAATGGTTAGATGAATTAATTTATGCATTAAATTTAGGATCGAAGAATTATATTTTAGAAATAAAAAAAACCATTCCTAACTATTCCGATTATTTTCAAAAAATAGGAATACTTGAATACTTAATTGCATATGTTGTTTGTCAAAAAGTATTAAGAGAAACTAAAGCAAGTATTTCATTAATCAATTGTGATAAAAATGCTTTTCTTTATCAAAATATAGGTGCTAAATCTCATACTTACTTTATTGAATCACTTATATTAATGCGAAGGCCGGATATTATGCCAAAACTTATTAAGCTTATAGGATCAGATCGAGCACTTATTTCTCCTTATTTACTAAAACAAAAATTTAAAAAAGATTCTCTTATAGATTTTTAAATATGAAAAAACCGTATTACTTAAGATTGTATATCTAGAGTACCTTTATAAAATTATAATGGTAATAATTTTTTCTTCAAAACTGTTTACTTAAGAAAAAATATTTTTATTTTGGATATTTTTTGTATAAAAACTTTGCAATATTATATCGTAAAGGTGTACCAAAACGACTCATAGGTACATCTGAACTTTCAACTCTTTCCTGTTCAATTGAGCTAAGCTGTGAGTTCTGCTCCCCAGCAGCAATTATTGGATGATCAACAATTGCTGTCATCAAAATCGAGGCTGTTTCATTGAAATCAGTTAAATATCGCCAGTCATCTGCTGCTCGCACAGGACGATGATAATTAATCAATGTCTGCGCAATTTCCCGATCAACAATATAGGCAACGGCATAACAAATTCGCTGATAAAAATCTGGTGATACTTTTAAAATTTTCTGAGATAAAAACTCTTGATCTAAAATATCTCCACGAACTTTTTGACATTCTTTCATCCGAATGCCCCCTATACTGAACAAGGTATTTCTAGGTAACTTAAGCGAAGACAATGCTGTTGATAATTTTTCAATCGTTAAATCATTTGGAAAAATTGCATCATCTTCAATGACAAGAGCATATTCATCATCTGTAGCTAAAAAGGCTTTTAACGCTTCTAAATGAGACAAAGTACATCCCACCATGCTAGGTGATAATGGTTTAGACCGGCCTTTTACACCCAATTCAAAATATTGTTTAGCAGATAAATTCCCTCCCTTAATACCTACTTTGCAGAATTTAGTCTGCCCATCTTTAAAAAAAGGCTGGCTAAATAATTTATTTAAGCGAGGAGAATTATCTTCTTCAATACTGACGATGTAAGTTTTCATAAAATGTACCGCTTTTACCCTAATCGCATAATATCTAATGTAGAATTGGATAGATAGCCTTATATGTTTCCTTACTTATATGATGCGTACAATTTTAAAGAAGTGGTACAAATTTCAACAAAACCAACAACTCAAAAAGTTTAATTCTCATTGGTACATGCGCTTTGGCTGGCTTGATCACCCCTTAAAAAGCCAAGATCAGCTACATAATTTATTTGAAATCCATTCGCCCGGAAAATTCACTTTTGCAGACTGTTTTTATGTGCAGGAAAATGATCGTCATTTTATTTTCTTTGAAGAAGTTGATGATGTACACCCTGTAGGGTTTCTCTCAGTGCTGGAAATTTTCAAAGATGGACGCTATACAGAACCACAAACCATTTTAAAACTGGATTATCACTTGTCTTATCCATGCGTATTTAAAATCGAAAATGACTGGTACATGATTCCCGAAACCAGTGCCAATAAGACCATTGAGCTGTGGAAATGTACCGAGTTTCCTCTGAAATGGGAAAAACATTCCAATATTCTGGAAGGTATTGAAGCTGTCGATAGCACACCTTTTTACCATGAAGGCATGTGGTACCTGTTTAGCTCGACACGCAGAAACTGTAAAAAGTTTGGTGACCGTTTAGACCTGTTCTTTACTAAAGATATTCTTAATTCAGACTGGCAAGAGCATCCGCAAAACCCGGTGTGCAAAGGCCAGCAACAGTTCCGTATGGCAGGCAAACCTTTTATTTACAATGACAAACTGGTTCGACCAAGTCAGGATTCACTCAAACGCTATGGCGGCAATATTGAGCTAAAAGAAATTATTCAACTTAGCCCGACGGTTTATCAAGAACACCTTTTAGAAGTGGTATTGCCAAACTGGAACAATGAGGACGATGGCTGCCACACTATTAATGCAGAAAATAACTTTGTGGTGCTGGATGCAATTCGTTTATCCGCTAAGCAATAGCTAACTCTTTAGCAAATGCTCATAAATATTGAGCGTTTGCTGTGTCATTGCAGCAACAGTCAACTCCGCTTTGGCTTGAGCAAATAAGGGCAGAAAATCCTGCTGAGCATTGCCATTCAACGCATTCTGAATGGCCTGCTGTAATCCTTGTACATCGCCAATTTCAGCCAAATATGCTTCAGGCAGCCATTCAATTACGCCATTCACTTTCGTTGCAGCCATGACTTTATCTGCCTGTAAGGCTTCTACCATCACCAAAGGAAATCCTTCACGGTCTGATGAAAGCACCACGACATCGGCCAACTGAATCAAGTCACGTGCATCGGTTCGAAAGCCTAAAAATGCGACCTGATTTTGCATATTCAATTCAGCAACTTGCTGTTCAAGTGCCGGGCGTAATGAACCATCACCGATGATATACACATTGGCATCTACACACTGCATGGCCTGAATCAAGAGTGCAATATTTTTAACTGACTCTAAACGGCCAATACACATCACATTTTTTTTGCCCGCACCCAAGGCAGGAAAATTCTTATCAATATCTGCTTTCAATGCCTGCTTTTGTGCATCTGTCAGACTGGGTTGTGCATATACCCCATTATAAACCACATGGGCTTTCGACTCAGGAATCCCTTGTGTTAATGCCTGACTCACGGCAATGACTGCTTCTCCCACCAAATAAGCAGATTTATTCTTTTTGGTGCCGTGAACAGTCGTCACCACTTTAACATTGGCTAAAAATGGTCGAATCCGGGAAATCAGCTCCGCTGCCTTACCTGCCTGGGCATGCACAATGTCCGGCTGAATTTGATTGATCAAGTTTTTCAGCTGCCAGAGTAAGAAAATATTCCAGCGACTACGAGCAAAATCAAGCGCATGAAAATGTACATGTTGATTAAACTTTTCTGCATAACATGGATGCGCAATCATATGCACTTCATGCTGCAATGACATTTCATTGACCAGATTAAATGTGTGCTGCTCTAAACCACCGACACCGCCACTGGTCGCCAAAACCTGAACAATCTTCATGGCTTGTCCTGTTTATTCTTGGACGCATTTTGATACTGTTCAAACAACTTGGCCTCTTTTAAAAAAGCATAAAACGCATTAATCATGCTGTTCACAAAACCACGCCAGCCATTCAAAAAACTCCGGCGGATGAAATATGATTTCAAGAAAGTCACCGGCATAACTAAGCTCAACTTTAACAAGCTTGGATTTTTGCCTTTTTGAAATTTCTCGGCAGCTTTCAAATTGGAATACTGATTGTTTTTTTCCACTTTGACAAAAATGCTGGATTCACCGTAATGGTAAATATCGCCTTGCGCACGAACACTCTGACCATCGACAAGCACATTTTCATGGACCTCATTTTCCAGGTCATAATGCCCTTTACTTTTGCGGAAAAAGCGTACTTTGGCATGCTTTTTCGTGTGCTTGCTGTTCGGCACACCCAAAAATACGTCATTAATTGGCGTGATTAAGGCATCAATCTGATTGGCCTGAATGGTCTGTTCAATTTCATTTTTTAACTCGGATGACAGAACTTCATCGCCATCCAGGTTCAGTACCCAATCATTTTTACACTGCGCCAAGGCCAGACTTTTTTGTCCGGCATAACCCTGCCAGTTTTGGTGCGAAATGCGCACATTCGGAAATGACTGGGCAATCGCATACGTATCATCCGTACTGCCAGAATCCAAAATAATCACTTCAGAAAAATCACGCACACTGTATAAGGTATCTTGAAGCCATGCGCCGCAATTTAAAGTGACGATATAAACACTACATGGAATACTCATAATTTATAACGTCCTTTGGCTAAGGCAATACGCATTTGTAAGGCATTCATCGCCCCGTGTGTGCTGACACGAGGAATATTAAATTGATTTTCCGCTGTATAGGCTTCGATTTTTTTGCGGGTAGACACTGCATTTTTAAAACCAATTTCTTTGGCCATTTGCTGATGCTTTTCATTAAAACGGCCAAAGGGATAAGCAAAACTTGGGCAACGTCCAACCAGTGCTTCAACATCCTGTTTTGAGGCCTGCATTTCTGCAAAAGCCTGTTCATCGGACAGTTTCAGCAAATTAACATGATGCTGGGTATGCGCGCCAAACTCAATCACGCCTGAATCAGACATTTCACAAATCTGTTCAGGGCTGAGTTTTTCAATACCTTCGATTTGGGTTGCCAGGAAAATGGTCGCCTTGGCATGGTATTTTTTCAGCAAGGGATAGGCATACTGGTAATTATCTAAGAATCCATCATCAAAGGATAATGCTACGATATTTTTTTGCCCCTGAAACTGATCCAGTTCCGAAACAAAACAGAATGTAGACTTCTTTTTAGTTAGATATTGCAGCAGTTGCTCAAACTTGGCGGGGGGCATATTCATGCCTGAAGCTTCTACATGTGGCGTGACTTGATGCAGCATGACTATTCTTGGCAAACTGGCGCTACGAAATGGCAGCCAAAAGGTATAATTTCCCAGTAGATATAATACTGCCACAAAGACGACTAAACCCAATACCACATACAATAACCACATTATGCGTATACCTCATGTGACCATTCATAAGCTTCGGACAATGGCTGATCAAACGTCACTTCAAGCATAAACTGGCTAATGCGTTTAGCATTAAAACTGTTGCGTGTTTTATTCCAACCCGCTTCCGCTATACGCTTCGCCTCAACTGGATGTTCTGCATAAAATTTAATTTTTTCAGCCAAATCAAACTGATCATCAAAATAAATCACTTCTTGATCAGAATATAATTTATCGAAGCCTGGAATTCGTGGACTAAATGTTAATAAGCCATTGCCTGTGAGCTGCACAATCCGGTCTGAACTATATAAGGTGACATCATTTTTACGTGAATAATTCAGTCCCATACGTGATTCAGACAATACTTTATAATAGCCTTTCCCATACACGCCCGGCTGTTCAAAACAGCCATAATACTGATATTGAATATGATTATTCTTTAAAGTGTCAGCCAAATCTTTAAGGAATTTTTCACGTTCCGGCTCTTTATACACCACGCCACAGAAAATAAATTCCTTATCAATATTACTTGATTCAAACTGTTTTAATTGTTCTACATTACGATGTCCCACATTGGGCATATAAGCCACTTTTAAATGCGGCTGCTTGAGTTTTTTCAGATATTCACCACCCGTGGTACAGAAAATGGCATCCAGATAGGGTGAAAATTCACGTACAAAACCGAGTTTCTGTTCCAGATACAGGGGGTCAACGTACCAGAAAGCTATTTTGGTTTGAGGATAACGCTGCTTGATTTCTTTGAGCACATTTGGACTCATCAAGTCACTATGTCCCACCAAAACCAAGTCCGGCTCAATATTATCCACAATTTTTAGAATTTCTTTATTGGCCCAGTTCGCACCGAGTTTTTTGGTTTTGAACACTGTTCCCATACGCGCCATATCGCGAAAACTGAAATCATAAACAAAATGACCATTTTCAATTAATCCCGCTGAAATTTTGCGGTCTGTACAGTAAAAATGCGCGCCTTGTTTATTAAAGCCAAAATTCGCAATATGTAAAATTTTCATGAAGAAACAACTCTATTTTTTCAATAATATATCAGCAACTCGGGTTGCTTCATTCAGTTTTAAATTCAATAGATTGTGATGTGGTTTATCTGACGATGTCGATAAAAGCTGATCCAACAATGTGGTAATTCTATCAGATTTCAAACGGTCTATCGCAATTATCCCTACCTTACAACCGGCTGTTAAAGCCTCGAAAATCATGGAAACACTGTCTTCCGTGACCCAAACTGCTTCGGCTTGTTGCATCTGCTCAAAGATCCAGCCTTGCGGCGTATCTTCCACCGGGAAAATCTGTAGCTGACTGACATAAGGCTGAGCTGATAAATGTCCAAGAAATTCTTTGGGAGTACGACGTGAAGTGGTTAAAATAATTTCAGCTTGTGGATGGTGCTGCACAATATTCTGAATCACCTCTAACACCTTCTTTTCATTCCACTGATGACGTTTGGATGAGCCACCTAAAGCAACCAAAATCCGATTGGCTTGATGGCGCTGTTCATTGACAATCGGGTTTAAAGCCCCTTGAGTGGTAATCACATGTCTAGATTCAGGTACGCCATCATGTTCAGGAATGATGGTATGGTCAAACCAGGTAAACGGAAAATTCGGCTTCATTAAAATAACCGTTTTCGCCTGTGGATATACTTTCCCCAGCAGCAAGACCCGTGATTGGGTATGACTGCCCACGCCAAAAATATAATCCGGCTTTTTTTCAAACAGTGCCAATTGATGACTCAACATGCCTTTTAACAGCGTGAAAATTGGCAATTGCTGAATGGAGATTTCCTGAAAGGTCACTTCGATATTGCTTATGCGTTGCATGGCTTTATATAAACCGACTGCTTGCGAACGGTGTCCTGCTTTACCATCACTGACGTAGACAATATGCATAGAGAAAAATCCTCATAGATGCTGCTTGAATGGACTGCCAATTAGCCTGCTTTCTGCTGAAAAACCGTATCGTATGAACTAGTGATGTGACCAATATCTAATGCTTGATAGCCCAGGTCGGAAAAACGTTTGGCTAAAACCGTTCCAGTAGGACCTAAAGCAATCAAAATCAAACAGCTTTGCTTAGCAGTATTTTGCAACTCCGCAATAATCCGCTCTGCATCAGCAAACGCATTCGTCGCTTTTGAATAAATTATTTGACGGGCTGAAACATTATCAAACAGCGTATGCTCTAAATTTAGTTTAGAACCCTCACCTGTAATTAAAACAGTTTTACGATTCTGCCAAATTGATTTCCATGCCGGCACTGCCTGTTCGGGATACATGATGAAAAAATCTGGACGTGTCACCATAGAATGTCCGTATGAATGTTCAAAGCTCAGTTTTTGTTTTAAGTCTTTCCAACGTACATACCAAAATTTTAGCCACCAATTGACTTCATCATCATTACAAGCTTTCAATATGGTCGGCAAACAGACTAACAATTTTTCATCTTGGTTTTTTAAAATATTTTCAAGTTCCAATGCGAGTTCAGGATGACATTTCTGGAAATCAATATCATCGCCATCCATTAAAGTGATTTCGCCATCGCCAAAACGTGCTAGTGATTTTCCTTGCGCAACCAACTGTAAAGTTTCTGGCATGGAATACAGTAATTTTTCTTCAAAATATTGCAAATCTGACTGATTTTCAGAAAGCCAGCGCTTTTTATCAAGTTTATACATTCTTTTTTTCATGCGTAGTTTAAATCTACGCATAGCCGACTCAAATGTCATTCAGCACCTGTACAATATCTATTAAATACAAAAAAGGCGAAACTTTCGTTCCGCCTTCTCATCTTAACCGATCAACTTATTTTACGTAAGTTAACCAGTGTGCATATTTAGGATCTTTACCCTGAACTGCATCAAAGAACGCTTTCTGGATTTGTGTCGTAATTGGACCACGACAGCCTTCACCAATGATACGGTCATCATATTCGCGAATTGGCGTCACTTCAGCAGCAGTACCCGTGAAGAATGCTTCATCACCAATATAGAATTCGTCACGGGTGATGCGACGTTCGACCACTTCATAACCCAAGTCTTTAGCAATGGTAATGATGGTTTGACGGGTAATACCATCTAAAGCACCGCCAGCGATATCAGGGGTATGCAATACGCCATCTTTCACCAAGAATACGTTTTCGCCAGAACCTTGGCATACATAACCTTGCGGGTCCATCAACATCGCTTCGTCATAACCCGAATGTGCCACTTCCTGATGCGCAAGAATCGACAAGGTATAGTTACCAGACGCTTTTGCTTTACACATGGTCACGTTTGGATGGTGATGGGTAAATGATGAAGTTTTCACGCGAATACCTTTCGCCATGGCTTCTTCACCCAGGTAAGCACCCCAGCCCCATGCCGCTACAGTCGCATGAATCGTATTATTGGTTGCAGCAATACCGAGTTTTTCTGAACCGATAAAGATAATTGGACGCAAATAGCATGAAGCTAATTTATTTTCACGTACTACATCAATTTGAGCCTGCTCAAGTGCTGCCTGATCAAATGGAACTTTCATTTGATAAATTTTTGCAGAGTTAAGCAAACGTTTTGTATGATCTTGGAGACGGAAAATCGCGGTACCATTTGGTGTTTCATAAGCACGGACACCCTCAAAGACACCCATACTGTAGTGTAATGTATGAGTTAGGACGTGGATTTTCGCCTCACGCCAGTCAACCATTTGTCCATCTTGCCAAATAAAACCATCACGATCAGCCAAGTTCATGGCACACACTCCAAATTTTTATACACAGTCATTTCTATCCAACGCAAAAGTTGCAGTTGGATCAATTAATCTTTGCCATAACTTGCAAACGACCTCTCGGGTATCGTGCCAGTCGTCAGCTGCAACTTGCATGGATTGATTTGCAAGGGCTAAACGGTGGCTCTCGGCTCGTTCACTGAGATAAGCTTGAATCAATGCTGTCGCATCGGCGCTGGATAAGCGATCCGTTTTTGCGGCATCCTCAAGGATTCGTACGTTGTCGGAGTAATGGGCGAGATCAGGATTCGACCCACTCCATGCTAATACCGCATACTGTGCCATAAATTCGATATCAACGATACCACCTGCATCCTGTTTTAAATGAAAAATCCCATCTTTTTGCTGCTCTTTGGAAGAACCCAGATGATCTTTCATCTTCTGACGCATTTTTAACACTTCTGCCCGAACATTCGCCTCATCCCGCGGTTGAGTCAAAATACGGCAGCGTAAATCTTCAAATTTTTCTCGCAGTGAAACTTCACCGGCAATCGATCTGGCCCGAACCAGCGCCTG
>NZ_DJDC01000152.1:13601-20261 GCF_002430855.1 Acinetobacter sp. UBA5934
CTTGTCACCAGTAAACCGGCTTCACCGGATGGACGTAAACGGGTATCAATTTCATAGACGCGACCATCTAAAGTTTGGGTGGTCATTAAGGACATGAATTTCTGTGCCACACGCATGGCAAACTCGAAACCGCTAATCGGTTTAATGCCATCTGTATCGCCCTGTTCACTCATATAGTGAATAAATACCAGATCCAGATCTGAACCATAACCCAGTTCAATTCCGCCAACTTTCCCATAACCAATCACGGTAAAAGCAGTATGATCCAGCGTACAGCGCTGGCCTTCGGCGTCTAAGGGGAAACCATGCTTTTTCGCCACAATCTGATAAGCCAGATTGAGTGTGGCATTCACCGAAACTTCTGCAATATCGGTTAAGGCATCAGAGACTTTCATCAGTGGACTTTCCGCCAGTACATCACTGGCTGCCACAGCCAATACATTGGATTTCTTGAATAAACGCAGCACGCGCATCTGATCTTCCACCTGATCAATCTCGATGCGTAACAGTTGCTGACGCAGTGAATCTTCCAGATCCTGACGTTTCGGCAATTCAAAATCCATCGACAGGAACTCATCCAGCAGTACCGGATAATGGGTCAGCTCCTCGCAAATCCATGGACTCACCGTGGCCATTTTCACCAGACGCTGCAACGCACCTTTGCTTTCAATCAGCATCACCAGATATACGGTACGGCGCAGGACCGTTTCGACCAAAGGCATCAAGCGCAACAGCGCCACTTGCGGTTTATCTGACTGCAAAATTGCTTCAATCAGATGTGGCCAAAAAGTTTTCAGACGCTGTACCGCTTTGGCTGGCAATTTTTTCAGCGCATGTCCATACCAGAACTCATGTACCAAATTTTTGGCATCTTCATCCAGCACCTCATTCAGCTGTTTTTCTAGCTGGGTAAAACTTTCCACCAGTGGATCAGGCTCTTTTTCATTAATTAAATGCTCAAACTGGTAGATGACCTTGGCACGTTTTTGATTCAGTGCTTCTAAAAATTGCTCCCAACTGTCAAAACCCAGCGTTTCAATCATGCGATTTCTTAAATCAGGCTCAACCGGTAAAGATTGGGTTTGCTGATCATTTAAAGCCTGAATGGCATGTTCAATGCGGCGCAGGAACAAATAGGCATCTTCCAGTTCAAGTACGGCATTTTGCTCTAGAAGCCCGACTTCTCCCAGATGATGCAGGCTGACCAGACACTGGCGGTCCTGCAGTTCAAGTTTTGAGCCGCCATAAATCAATTGAAAGACTTGAACGATGAATTCGACTTCACGAATACCGCCTGCACCGAGCTTGATATCATCTTCAATATTGCGGCGCTGCACTTCGCGTTCAATCATGGCCTTCATTTCACGCATGGCTTCAAAGGCTGTGTAATCGACATATTTGCGAAATACAAAAGGACGAGTCATTTCCAATAACTCATCCCCTTCTTTTCCACCCGTCACAATGCGGGCTTTAATCCAGGCATAACGCTCCCATTCACGGCCATGCTGGCTTAAATATTTTTCCAGGGCCACATGGCTAATCGCCAAAGCTGAACCATCACCCCAGGGACGCAGGCGCATATCGACACGGAACACAAAGCCGTCTGCGGTAATATGATCAAGCAGATAAATCAGTTTCTGTCCCCACAGAATACAGAACTGCTGTACATCAATACATTTGCGACCATTGGTTTCGCCCTGTTCATCAAAGGCAAAAATCAGATCAATATCACTGGAAAGATTTAGCTCTTGTGCCCCGAGTTTGCCCATGGCCACAACAATTAAATCCTGCACGGCACCACCGTAGCCAATTGGCTCACCATGCTTGGCCATCAAAGGTATAAGGGCAAAATCTTTAGCTGCGCAAATGGCTGCATCGGCAAAATCGGAAAGCTCACGTGTCAGCGTGACTACATCAGTCAGCCGATTGGCATCCTGCCAGATCCAGCGAAACATCAGGCGCGCACGAAGCACACGGATGGCACGCATCCATGTGTTTTCATCGGTAATCTGCTCTAGCGTGTCATGAACAAAGTTCTGAATTTGAAGCGTGCTTAAAGGAAGAAGAAATTGATCAATTGCATAATCCTGTTCTAATAAAGCGCCGTGTTTCCCCAATACCTGTTCTGCGTATTGGCTCGCTCGCAATGTGTTCTGCAATTGTTCCGCATTCATCTTAAAACCTTCAGCCTGATTTTTTCCTAGTTATAGCAGCTGACAAGAGAGAGTGGAAAAGAAAATTTATTTTTCTATACTTTCACTTTTTCATTCTTGATGATCTGTTCCGGAATTAAGGCTTGATGGGCATTGGTGGCTGCTGGCAAGGTCACATGGAAAATCGTTCCTTCACCTTCCTGAGATTCTACGAAAATTTCGCCATGGTTCAGATCGATAAAGCGTTTACACAACACCAGTCCCAGTCCAGTCCCTTTCTCCCCTGCAGTACCCTTGATACTAGCAGTTACAGATTGCTGGAACAGTTGCTCTATTTGAGCCTGATTCATGCCCAGTCCCGTATCACGGACAGAAATATGCACGTGCGTATCCAATCTGTTCGCAGCAATAATGACTTTACCCGTCCCATCAATTGGTGTGAATTTCAGGGCATTTGATACCAGGTTCTGAATCACCGAAGTAATCATGTTGATATCGGCATAAATTTTTATGTCGTCTTCAATCTGGTCAATTAACTGGATATTTTTCTTTAAAGCCAGACTGTTAAGTACATCGCAGACAATTTTAGTCGACTGTTTTAATTCAAAATTGATTGGGTGATAGATAAAACGTCCACCTTCAGCCATTGCCCAATTCAGCAGACTTTCCAGCAGGTTATAGGTCGATTGTGCCGTATCATACAAATATTCAGCAATACTCTGTACGCTCGATTCATCCAGTGTTTCACGCTCTTGCGCCAACACCTCAGAAAAACCCAGCAAACCATGAAAAGGGGCTCTCAAGTCATGGGCAATAATCTGGAAAAACTTGGTCTTACTGAAGTTGAGTGCAGCTTGCTGCTCGTACATTTCTTTAAGTTCGGCATGATCAGCTTTCAATTCAATCACATGGATAAGACTGGTCGTAAAATCATTTACGGCTGCGATATCTTCAGGCGCAAAACTTTCCTGTTTTAAATCAAAAAATAGCGCTTGGCCAATGGACACGCCATCACTCATCCGCAGATCGAAAGCCAGATAACGGTTTGCCTCTACGCCGAACTCACCAATATGCTGTACCAGATTTGCATATTGTGCATGTTGATGATCAATAAAGGTCTGCCCTTCAAAATAAGAACTTAAACAGGTTTCACCTGGCGAGCAAAATGCCTTGAAACCCTGTCTTGAGGAGTACCAGATATAAGGCTCATTATGAAAAGTTAATACCGCCTGATCTGCTTCAAGCATTTTACGGGCAAATTTTAAAAAACGTTCAACCTGATTAGTCGGGGTAAACACACCCAATAATAGTGAAAGCTTACATGCACTAAGCTGCTCAGTTTCTGAGCCTATTTCAAGCAACTGCATTTTCATATTTGATTCATCCAATCACTATTATTGTTGTAAAAAATAATTATTACCTTTTACCTTATTAACAAAATTTCACTATGAACACAATCAATAAAGACATAAATAGATAGAATGTGACATTCTAAGTCATATTTAGCCTAAATTATTTTATCATCCGATTAAAATGTTCAAAATTTAACCAAATAATTAATGTGAATAATAACCTGATTTGTCTCAATGATCACCTTAATTTAATACTATTTAATTTAAAGCGTTCTAAAAAATCAGTCATTTCCGACTTCAACTGAGGTGTATAGCGGTATACAGAACTATAGATAAAATTGTATCCGAATAATGAGAAACATCTATTTCTCAAGAACGATTTTTCTGAGCATATATAAAATTAATTTATAGGTTATTCTGTTATGAATGATTTATTTCCATGATACCCAACATGTTGTAAGTAATTAGTTTACAAACCAGAAAAATAATATGTTTAAATTTTAATCAATATTTTTATTAAAAAATATACAAATAATTGATAAATATAAAATATATTACATTAACACCCAAAATCCCCTGTTGGTCAATTAGATGAGTGTTTGAGCGTTCTAACAGACTGACTACCACGTCTAGATTCGAAATAAAACTAAATTTCACGTAGAATATCGGTATTGGTGAACAACACTGATGTATACAAATTTTCAGCCAAAGATCAGTATGCAAGATCTTGCTGTTTGGCTGAGGTGCAAATAAGCACCGATACTTTTTAATGTTTTATTTAAGCAAACCGGTTCGCGGGACTGAGCCACAAGCTCGGTGCCTGAAAACTCAATCCAAAGCAAGGGGCTACATATGGCTGGTGGAAAGTCAAAAATCATTTACACATTGACCGACGAGGCGCCATTGTTGGCGACCTACTCCCTGCTGCCGATCATTGAGACCTTTACCAAGCCGGCTGGTGTTGAGATTGTTAAAAAAGACATCTCTGTGGCCGTACGTGTGCTTGCAGAATTTAGCGAATTCCTAAGCGACGAGCAAAAGGTACCAAATAACCTAGCAGAGCTTGGCCGTCTCACACAAGATCCTGACACTAATATCATCAAACTCCCAAATATTAGTGCTTCAGTCGGCCAGTTGACAGCGTGTATCAAGGAACTTCAATCGAAAGGCTATGCGCTTCCTGACTACCCGGAAAACCCGGTAACTGAGGAAGAAAAAGCTATTAAAGCACGTTACAGCAAATGTTTAGGTTCTGCTGTAAACCCGGTATTGCGTGAAGGTAACTCTGACCGTCGTGCACCTGCCGCAGTGAAAAACTACGCGAAAAAACACCCGCATTCTATGAGCGAGTGGAAACAGTGGTCACAAACTCACGTTTCTCATATGGACGAAGGTGACTTCTACCATGGTGAAAAGTCTATGACTTTAGACCGCGCGCGTAACGTGAAAATGGAATTGATCACTAAGTCTGGTGAAACCATTGTTCTTAAGCCAAAAGTTGCGCTTCTTGAAGGCGAAATCATTGACTCAATGTTCATGAGCAAAAAAGCGCTTTGCGACTTCTATGAAAAAGAATTAGATGATTGTAAAGAAGCAGGCATCCTGTTCTCTCTACACGTTAAAGCGACCATGATGAAGGTGTCACATCCGATCGTATTCGGTCACTGTGTACGCATTTACTACAAAGAAGCGTTTGAGAAACATGGCAAACTGTTTGATGAATTGGGTATTAACATCAACAACGGTATGGCGGGTCTTTACGAGAAAATCGAAACTTTACCAACTTCGTTGCGTGAAGAAATCATCGAAGATCTACATGCTTGTCAAGAACACCGTCCAGCACTTGCGATGGTTGATTCAGCTAAAGGCATCACTAACTTCCATTCTCCTAACGACGTGATTGTAGATGCTTCTATGCCTGCAATGATCCGTGGTGGCGGTAAAATGTGGGGTGCTGACGGCAAACCTTACGACTGTAAAGCTGTAATGCCTGAATCTACTTTTGCGCGTATTTACCAGGAAATGATCAACTTCTGTAAATGGAATGGTAACTTCGATCCACGTACAATGGGTACTGTACCTAACGTTGGTTTGATGGCACAAAAAGCAGAAGAATACGGTTCACACGACAAGACTTTCGAAATTCCTGAAGCAGGTATTGCGAACATCACTGACCTAGAAACTGGTGAAGTGTTGATGTCTCAAAATGTGGAAGAAGGCGATATCTGGCGTATGTGTCAGGTGAAAGATGCTCCAATCCGTGACTGGGTGAAACTTGCCGTAACTCGTGCACGCAACTCAGGCATGCCTGCGATCTTCTGGCTTGACCCGTACCGTCCACACGAAAACGAACTGATCAAGAAAGTTGAAAAATACTTAAAAGATCACGACACAACTGGTTTGGATATCCAGATCATGTCACAAGTACGTGCAATGCGTTATACGCTTGAACGCGTTGCGCGTGGCCTGGATACTATTTCAGTAACGGGTAACATCCTGCGTGACTACCTGACTGACTTGTTCCCGATTATGGAACTAGGTACTTCTGCGAAAATGTTGTCTATCGTGCCGTTAATGGCTGGTGGCGGCATGTACGAAACGGGTGCAGGCGGTTCAGCACCTAAACACGTACAGCAATTGGTAGAAGAAAACCACTTGCGTTGGGACTCTTTGGGTGAATTCCTTGCTCTAGCTGTTTCTTTAGAAGAAATGGGCATTAAAGAAAACAACGCTCGTGCGAAACTTCTTGCTCGAACTCTAGATCAGGCAACTGGCAAACTGTTAGACAACGACAAGTCACCTTCTCGTCGTACTGGTGAGCTGGATAACCGTGGCAGCCACTTCTACCTGGCTAAATTCTGGGCTGAAGCACTTGCTGCACAAGACGAAGATGCTGAGCTTAAAGCGAAGTTTGCTCCTCTTGCGAAAGCACTTGCTGACAATGAAGAGAAAATTGTTGCTGAACTTGCAGAAGTGCAAGGTAAGTCAGTAGACATCGGCGGTTACTACGCTCTTGATCAAGAGAAAGTAAATGCAGTAATGCGTCCAAGCGCTACATTGAATGCTGCACTTGCTTCAATCTAGGTTGATACAAAACTGATAGTGTCAGTGATGTAAAAAAACCGGCGTCTAGGCGCCGGTTTTTTATTTCGATA
>NZ_DJDC01000143.1:0-6624 GCF_002430855.1 Acinetobacter sp. UBA5934
TGTATTGTGATCTACATCTTTAGCAATGTTGTAGAGCTGATATACAGAACGTGATGCCTTTGCAGAATTTGGATATTGATTAACCACAATATTATAGTTCTTTTTGGCTTCCACATAATTGGTTGGTTCAATCGCCAGATTAAATTCAGCAAGCCAAAAATAAGCATTACTGATATAGACACTATTGGGGTTATTCTTGATAAAGTTTTGCATAGGCGCAATGGCTTTTTTTGCACCGCCTTGTTTATAGGCATCCAATGCGACAGTATAGGCTGCCTTGTCCAGTTCAGCTGAAGAGGGCTGAGCACTAGCGGGAGCAGTTCGTTTAGCTGCTGCGGCAGTCGCTGGATTTGATGGCGTAGAAGATGCTACTGGGGCTGGGGTGCTTGTGCCGGTGCTGGGAGACGTATCCTGTTGGTTATCCTCCTCTGGCGCTGCACTTTCGGGATCTACTTTTTGTTGCAGCAGTTCTAGACGTTGATCCAAATCAGTATATCGATTGGTCAGTTCATGTTTCAGCTGTTCAATTTCATTGTCCTGTTCTTCAATTTTCCCGCGTAATGCACGAATGTCATTTTCTAATTGCTGGTTTTTTTGCATGATTTGCCAATTCAGGTTGGTTGGCACATTGGCAACAGTTGCACCTGAGTTAATGGCAACATTATTAGCACTTAGGTCAATAGCGTTATTTTGACTCAAGCCGCGTGATTCAATTGGAACATTGGCATATAGTGAAGCGGAACCCAATAAGGTGAGTACACATAAAGCATGCTGTTTGAGCATCATAAAAAACATCCATTTTGTATTCTTTGGTACTTTTTAAACCCAAGGTTTTAAAGCGTGACCATTTAAAAGACATGACGACATTAAAAACGTCCGGTCCATAAAATGCAATATGTGTTTACAATCTTGTCGTAGGCTTAAAGTAATTTATTGGACTGATAAAAAATATCCAAAAATACTGTTTTTTATCAATATTGTTTTTTAAATAATCAAATAAAAGGAATGTTGTTGGAAAATGGGTTTGAAGACTTGCAAGTTGATTAAAAATCTCTATACTCTGTTCTTGCAATGGTAGCCCTGCCGGTTACTTCGCAATTGTACTCCACGAACCCCGCCAGGACCGGAAGGTAGCAACGGTAGTGGAAATATGATGTGCCGAAGGCTTGCTGGTAGGGTTGCCACCATATTTATAATTAAAAAAGACAGAGTCATCCTTTCCTTTAGTCTCATCTATTATTTTATATTTTAAAATTACACCTAGTATTTTCTATGTGTATGTGATCGTTATGCTTATTTCTATTTTAATCGCGTTATGCTTATTCCATCGCAATCTTTTGGCCTCAAGATGTTCATTTCCTTGTTGAGCATGGTGATTGGCTTACTATCCCGCAGTTATATTATTCGTTTATGGCGTTATAAGACCGTTTTTGGATAATCAGCATTTAATAATTTATAGCTTAAGAACCATAATCATTGACCTGGCACAAATAGAAGCAAGTGATGAACGCATGGTGAAGGAATTTACTCACATCAATCTTTATTTTTAAGGGCAAAACTTCCTGAGATGAGACTGTATGAGTATTTGGAGCAATACGATGAGCTTCGTAATTATTTTTTAGCGAATTATTCATATCGTCATCGGGATTGAACAGAATTCCGAATTCTGAGGAGGATATTAATCCTCAGGTTTGCGGCCAATTGCTTTCATAATCGCATCCATTTCAAAACCACGATACATCAAAAAACGAATTTGTTTGGCTTTCAATTTTGGCTCTTTTTCAACTGCCAGTCCAAACTTTTTTACTTTTAGTTGATAAGCCTGTTCATTCCAGTCGGTTTCTTTTAATTCGTCCTGAATTAAACTGCTATCAATTTTTTTCGATTTTAAAGCCAGCTTAATGCGGTTGGGACCTTTGCCTTTACGTTTCTGGCTCGACAGCATCATTTCAGCTACACGTTGGTCACTCTGATAATTTTCTTTTGCCAGTTCATCCACCAGCTTAACCACTTCCTCACGATCCATGGCATAAAGCGCAAGTTTCTCAATCAGATCTGCTTTCGAGTATTCCTTACGAGTCAATACCGCAAAAGCATAGGAACGTAAGCGTGTTCCAGTCAGGCCTTGAGGTTTTGGTTCAGATGGAGCTTCAAAATGTAAGGCGTTTGAATCTGTAGATATATTTGAATGGGGGGATTCTGGTGCTGATTCATCAAACTGCTGCTTGAGCGTTTCATAGTCAAGCATGTTGGGAAATTTTGGATTGCTCATAAGGGTTAGATCACATCAAATAAAAAACGCCCCGTAGGGCGTTTTACAGTTTAACTGGAAAAATTCGACTTTAACATCATGCTGATTAAGCATCTAGAAAGTCTGGTTCTTCTTCGTCTTTTTCTTCAATTGGCTTGGTTACAGGGGTTAACAGTTTTTCGCGAATCAGACGGTCAAGTTCCTGTGCAATTTGAGGATTTTCCTCTAAATGACGGATCACATTGTTTTTACCTTGGCCAATTTTATTGCCTTGATATGAGTACCAGGCACCCGCTTTTTGTACCAGTTCTTGAGCTACTGCAAGATCAACCAGTTCGCCCAGTTGGTTCACACCTTTACCATACAGAATCTGGAATAACGCTTCTTTGAACGGAGGCGCCATTTTGTTCTTCACGACTTTAACCCGTGTTTCAGAACCGACAATCTCGTCACCTTCTTTCACTTGACCGATACGGCGGATATCCAGACGTACAGAAGCGTAGAATTTAAGCGCGTTACCACCAGTGGTAGTTTCAGGGCTACCAAACATTACACCAATCTTCATACGGATCTGGTTAATGAAGATCACCATACAGTTAGAGCGTTTTGCATTACCGGTAATTTTACGCAGTGCCTGACTCATCAAACGAGCTTGCAGACCCATATGCGAGTCGCCCATTTCGCCTTCAATTTCAGCGCGTGGGGTTAATGCTGCTACGGAGTCGACAACGATCATGTCAATTGCACCAGAGCGTACCAGCATGTCGGCAATTTCAAGCGCCTGTTCACCATTGTCCGGTTGTGACACAAGCAGATTGTCGATATCTACGCCTAACTTGCGTGCATATTGCGGATCAAGCGCATGTTCGGCATCAATAAAGGCACAAGTACCACCAGCTTTTTGACATTCTGCAATAGCTTGCAAGGTCATGGTGGTTTTACCTGATGATTCAGGACCATAGATTTCGATGATACGGCCTTTAGGCAGACCACCGATACCTAGTGCGATATCCAGGGTTAAAGAACCTGTAGAAACCGCTTCAACGGCTTGTACAGTGTTATCACCAAGACGCATTACTGTATTTTTACCAAATTGTTTTTCAATTTGGCTTAGGGCAGCGTTCAGCGCCTTGCTTTTATTATCATCCATCTCACAACCTCAAAACGATGTCACAGAAATATTAACTTAAGTGGATGTGTTACTTTCAAACGTGTTCCACCCAAGTATAGTGACAGATTCATTCTTTATGTTCTATATCAATTCGGTCGAGTACGACAGAATATGACGCTTAAATTAATCATGACTATAAGACCAGTCTTGGTCAAATTGCTGATCATTATCTTGTTTAAATTTACTGATTTGCCGTCGATCTTTTTTACTTGGCCGATGTTCAGGTCGGGCTAGATTATGCAACTTTCTTTGGGTAGCAATCAACTCCCGTCTTGCAACACTGACTTCAGTTTCTTCATAAAGTTGCTGGGCAATCGGTGCTGCACCGCGAATACCCGACAAAGCTTTAATCACCACAGTTTTACGGTCAAAACCCTGCTGTATGGTCAGCTCCATCCCGACACGAACCTCTTTAGAAACTTTAACCCGTTCACCATTATGATGTACTTTGCCGCCTTCAATTGCAGATTTAGATATCGAACGTGTTTTAAAAAAACGTGCTGCCCACAACCATTTATCAACACGCATACTTTCAACATGGTTTTGTTGAGAAGAATTAGGCATATTTTTTCAGATCCTCAGCTTGTTCTAAGATCACCATTAAATCAGTCAAATCTTGTAAAATAGGATAAGAGCTTTCAGTTCTTATCTCTCTTTTAGATGAGGGCTGGGCAATGGTAATTAAATGCCGGATACCAAATTTTTCTGCACCTTTGAGTACTTTTTCAGTGTCATCAATAAAATAGCAATGTTCGACCGGAAAAGGATGCAGTGCATGAAGCTTTTGCCAAAATTCGATAGATTCCTTGGCATGGCCTATGCTTTCACTGCTGACAATTACATCAAAGTAATGCGCAATTCGGGTTTGTTCGAGTTTAAATTTTAAACCTTCGCAATCGGCATTGGTCGCTATCCAGCAAGCATAGCCTTGGCTTTTAAGATATTCCAGCAATTTAATACAGCCTGAATGTAAAGCCACCTTGTGTTTGAACTCGTGTTGTAGGGCCAGTGTATCTACACCTACTTTCGAGCTCCAGAAACGTGTGGAATACCAGTTTAAAGTATGATTGTATTGCTGATAAAACTGAAATAGCGCTTGGGTACTTTGTTCGAGTGTACAGTTATGCTTTTGCGCATAGCGAATGGGAAGCTGATGATTCCAGATGAAATCATCATAGGCAAGATCAAGAAGCGTACCATCCATATCAAAAATGATGATGGGTTTTTCTGAATAATTCGGCATATGAAGGTAATCTATGTTTAAAGCAACAACAGCACCGCAAGATGCTTTGATTTTACAGTTGGTTCCCATTGTGACACAGGCATGTGAAATTTTGCGAGCAGAATATCAGGCCTATTGTGCAGGTGAAAGTTTCGATGTCGAGCATAAAAGTGACCAGTCACCTGTGACCCAGGCAGATTATCGGGTCAATGCCTTTATCACCAAGGTATTACAAACCACCTTTCCGAACATTTCGTTGTTATCTGAAGAAGGTGACAATACCCAGCGCAAGCAATGGCGAAATTTCTGGTTACTTGACCCTCTGGATGGCACCAAGGAATTTCTGCATAAACGTCCCGAATTTACAATTAACTTGAGTCTGGTAGAAGGTGCCTATACCACTTTTGCAGTCTTGGCCATACCGGGTGAGCAAACGATCTATTTTTGTCCCAAACAAGGCATGCCCTTAAAATTTGAGATTGAAACGGGACAGTGGCTGCAATATGCCGATGATGTGCAGTCTAAAACTGTACAGGTTGGTTTAAGTCAAAGTAGTCAAAACAAGCCCAAATATGCCGAATACCTAGGCATTTTGAAGCAGCAAGTTGATATTGTGGAGTTCAAGGCGGGGAGTGCCTATAAATTTTGTATGATGCTGGAAGGAAAAGTAGATATTTATCCACGTTTCCATCCGACCAGCGAGTGGGATACCAGTGCAGGGCAATGCCTGATTGAGCGCATCGGTGGTGGTCTGGTCGATTTTAAGGGCAGACCCTTTGTATACAATCAGCGTGACAGTTTGCTGAACGGTGGTTTTATCGCATTTCGAAATGAAAAAATGAAAAATTTAGCCTTCCAGACGCTAGAACTTATGGCGAACGTTCATTGAGCTGAAGCTTGAACATGCTATAGTGTTGGATGTACCCATGTTTAATTTTTTGGCTGCTTCATGGCGTTAGATCTACTCCCTACAAGTATGCTGAAGGCGCTTGATTTACTGCCTGATGCAAAAACTCCGGTGACTTTGTTTACCCGCCATTCTATTCGTGAAGTAGTGGGAGGGCAGGGTTTGGCTGGCTATGACTTGCAATTGACACAACAAGGTCGTGATCTGGCGCAGGCTTGGGGAAGCTATTTAATTGATAATACGGATCGTAGTATTCAGCACTGCATTTCCAGTCCAATCCAACGCTGTGTCGATACCGCTGCTTTGATGATCCAGGGGGCCGACGCGAGTACGCTGGCACAAAATACCCATCATATTGAAATTGTCGAGCAAGGCTTATTGGTCGAGCCGGGAAGTTTTGTACTGGATATTAAACAGGCGGGACCTTATTTTCGAAAACAGGGTGCTTTGGGCTTTATTAACAGTTTTGTCAATAATGCCTTACCAGGAATGAAACATCCCATTACTGGCGTGGTGGATGTGTTGGAACTGATTTATAACACTCATCCACAAGATCATTTCGGTTTAAGTCTGGCCGTGAGTCACGATACCATTTTGGCGGCCATTATTGCGGTGATTTCCGGTCGCAATACCGTTAGCCGGGAAGACTGGCCAAAAATGATGGAAGGTCTGTTTGTCTGGTTTGAAGGCGATGTGTTTTTAGAGTCCAAGCTGAAATGGATCTGGCGTGGTGAAGTGAATGAGCTATCGATTCGGGAATTTCAGAACCTGGAAAAAATAAAATAAAGGTTTAAAAAGCACACCTCAAATTATAGATAAAATGCAGCTACACATTTTTGATGCATCAATTTTTAAGTCTATTATTTATAGCAATTTAAATATTTCTCTAAACTAAAAAAAGCCATATTAAAATAAAGTTGTATATCTCATTTCAAAGACCTTTGTTTATAAACCTTAATATTTTCGTACAAATAAATGTTCTAACAAGTCCACGTTTTATTCCAAAAATTAAAAAATAAAACAAATAAATACAACTGTTTAGAGAAGTGCTTTGCATATTTTTTAATAGTTTA
>NZ_DJDC01000149.1:0-6096 GCF_002430855.1 Acinetobacter sp. UBA5934
TTATTTTATTTATGACAATAGCTAATTCCTATAAATTAGCTTGGTTTTATTTTTCAAAAACAAGTATATGAACTAAATATAAAAATAATTTTCTATATGGGCTTAAGCAGAAATTGTCAGATTGATAAATTAAGTATCCATCTACGACTAAAAGACTAGATGAATTGCCTGCTTTTAATACAACCCATTTGTTGTAGCGAAGAGTTATTATAAAAATTATTTTAAAATCATAATCTTAAATACCAAGCATTGATCAGGTTTATTTTCATTTTATCTACTACACATGACCTTTTCAGAATACAGATCTACTGGTTAAAAACACATTTTGATCTCAAAACAAATCTGTAGCTTTGCCAACCAAACATTATCAAGGACAATTTTTTGTGTCCGTCATCATGAGATCAAATGAAATAGCAATAAGAAACAACAATAAAAAAGGAGAATCTAAAATCCTCCTTTTCACACATGGAATTGGGTCTAAACAGCCTGTTTTAAATTGACATGATTAAGCAAAAGCTGATGCAAATCGGCGACATCTTCTGCAATGGCCAGCGGATTATAACGGGCAAGCACTTCAGGTGTATGCACGCCATAACTTACCCCTATACGCGGCATGGCAATATTTTGTGCCATTTCTAAATCATAGGAGGTATCACCGACCATAATGGCATTTTCAGCCGCAACACCGGTGACTTGTAAAATTTCAACCAGCATCAGCGGATCAGGCTTGGACTTGGTTTCGCTGGCTGCACGGGTCACATCAAACAAATCATCACTGGCTGTTTGATGAAGCACGCGGTCTAAACCTTTACGGCTTTTTCCTGTCGCCACCGCAAGTTTCACCTCTTGTGCCTTTAACTCCTGCAACATCACCGAAATCCCTTCAAACCAGGCATCCTCTTTGGAATTTTCAACATAGTGATTGGCATAGCACTGCAAAATTTCTGCATGCAATTCAGGAACTGAAGGAAATAAGACTTGCGCCACTTCCGGCAAACCTAAACCGATAATGCTTTTTGCAACCTCGTCTGTTAAAGGTTGTTGAAACTGCTGCGCTGCAAACTGCAAGCTCGCGACAATCTGCCCGACCGAATCAAATAAGGTTCCATCCCAGTCAAAAATAATCAGTTCTACAGGTTTTTGCATGTTTAAGTTCCAATGTTTGATTCATTTTTTAATCTGCCGTATGCCTCCTTGATTAAAGGAGAGATATTACGAAGCAATCTCGGTGCATATATCACAACAAGGATTTGATACACGATGGCGACATGGATGTCGCCGTTGATCTGTCTTGCACTCCGCTTTAAAGCAATGCTTAAAGCTCGTTCAGGATGCACCATCAGATCAACAAAAGGGTTTTGTTACTTTTGCCCTGTCAAAAGTAAAGCTATGCCTACGCGATAATAATTCAAGCCAAGATAATAAGGAGAGGCTATATCATTCCACGCACCTCTCCCTAACCCTCACCTTCAGGAGAGGGAAGTTAAAAATCAAGAAGACTCTTTATCTTTTTTCTGCGCTCTGAGCTGCGCCACCAAACTCTGCATATCTTCAGGTAATGGCGCTTCAATGGTTGGATAACCCGGAATTTCCAGACGCATCGCGTGTAAACACAAACGGCGCGGCTTTGGTCCCTTGTATTCAGTCTCATGACCATATTTTTCATCACCCACTAAAGGATGACCAATACTTAAACCATGCACACGAATCTGATGGGTACGACCGGAAAGCGGTGATGCATACACCAGAGTGGCATGCATAAAACGCTCTGCGACATTCCATTGGGTTTTACTGTCCTTGCCTTCTTTAGAGACACGAACCCGACGCTCGCCATTGGCCAGCTCATAGCGATGCAAAGGTGCATCAATCAGCTGTTTATCCAGACTCACCTGACCTTTTACCACAGCGGCATAGGTCTTTTTAATTTTGTGTTCACGCAATAAATCTTGTAATGTTTTTAAAGTACTACGCTTTTTAGAAATCATCACCAGACCCGAAGTGTCGCGGTCAATACGGTGAATCAGTTCCAGATATTTTTTACCGGTGGCTGCACGCAGGCCTTCAATCAGGCCATAAGCCACACCGCTGCCGCCATGTACAGCAATCCCTGAAGGCTTGTTGATCACCATCAAGCCTTCATCTTCATACACGACACGGCTTAACAGGCTTTGTGCAACCTTGTCCGATACCGGTGCCGCCGTTTCATCCTTAGCTTCATAGCGAATTGGTGCAACACGAATCTGGTCGCCAATATTCAGTTTGGTTTCTGCTTTAATGCGCTTTTTATTGACCCGAACCTGGCCTTCACGAATTAAACGATAAATCCGACTTTTCGGTACACCCTTGAGTCTGGAAAATAAAAAATTGTCGATCCGTTGACCCAATTGATGCTCGTCCACTTCAAACCAAGTGACACTTTGCCATTCTTGCGTAGAATTCATACAGTTACGATGACCCAAAAAAATACTAAAATTGATTAAAAACTGATCACTTAGGCTATGCTTTACACAAGAAAGATAAGCTTAGCCCATAGGCAGATGATGCAAGGTTTGATATAGTCAGCGCACGGATACCACCGTTAGTGTGAAAAAATTTAATTACTTCAATCTTTTTTGAAGCTCAAGATTAAATTTCACCATTCACATTAAATACGGAAAGGTCCCTAAAGAATATGCCGACGCCGAAGGCTTATTATATCGGCAAAAAAGCAAACTGTTGCGTTTAATTGTACTTCGTACATAAATCAGTTTGTTCTAAAAAATATGTCGCCAACTTAGTTGGTTTTTAAACGTAAACTGATACACATCAGATTAGTCGCAACCTGAAGTCGCATTCAGGCTACAACGTTGATGCATTGGATCTGCACATAAAGCACCGATACGATGATAATTCCGTATCAAGACGCCCGATCATGAATTAATGAAGGGACGATCTTAAAGCTACGTGACAGTGAAAGTTACTCACATCTAATGCACCGTTTGTCCGCCAGTGAATCGTTCAGGTGACTTTAATCGTTTATAAGATTGAAGCCGTATTGCCATCTTCAATACGTGAATCAAAAACCGAAGCCCAAAAAAAGGCCGGTAAAAAAGCTCAGACCACAATTGCGTCATTTTGAGATCTGGGTGTTGATCCGTAATGTGTGATGTTCGCTACGTGTATAGCGATGTTTTGGTGTGTATCACTATTAGGTGTTACACCCATGAAACGTATGTTGATTAATGCAACACATGCTGAAGAGATTCGCGTTGCACTTGTCACTGGTCAGCGTCTTTACGATTTCGATCTAGAAAATCGTACCCGTGAACAAAAAAAATCCAATATCTATAAAGGTCACGTGACTCGCGTTGAACCTTCTTTAGAAGCTGTTTTTGTAGAGTATGGTGCAGGCCGTCAAGGCTTCCTGTCTATGCGTGAAATCGCAAACTCTTATTACAAGGCAGATCCTCGCCAAACTTCAAATATCCGCGAATTGATCACTGAAGGTACCGAACTTTTAGTACAAGTGGAAAAAGAAGAGCGTGGCAATAAAGGCGCTGCCCTTTCTACCTTTATCTCGCTTGCTGGCCGTTATTTGGTCCTTATGCCAAATAATCCGAAAGGTGGCGGTATCAGCCGTCAAATTTCCGGTTCAGTTCGTGAAGAATTGAAAGAAATGTTGGCATCTTTAAATATTCCTCGTGGCATGAGCGTGATTGTACGTACCGCAGGGATTGGCCGCTCTCAAGAAGAATTACAACTTGACTTGCAACACTTGATGGATCTTTGGGCACAAATCCAAAACACCGCTAGTTCTGGTCCATCACCCATGCTGGTCCATCAAGAAGCTGGTGTAGTAACACGTGCTATTCGTGACTATTTACGTGATGATGTTGCAGAAATCCTGATTGACTCAGAACAGGCTTATAACGAAGCATATAACTTCGTAAAAGCAGTGATGCCACGTCAAATCGATAAGCTCAAAACCTATACTTTAAATGAGCCTTTATTTGCTCATTTCGGCATTGAAAGCCAAATTCAAACTGCTTATGAACGTGAAGTAAAACTTCCTTCTGGCGGTTCAATCGTGATTGACCAGACTGAAGCTTTAGTATCCATCGATATTAACTCGGCGAAATCAACTCGTGGTCATGACGTTGAAGACACAGCTTTAAATACCAATTTAGAAGCAGCAGAAGAAATTGCGCGTCAACTGCGTTTACGTGATATTGGCGGTTTAGTCGTGATCGACTTTATCGATATGACCAAAGACCGCAACCAGCGCATGGTTGAAGCGAAACTTCGTGAAGCAACCCAAAGTGACCGTGCTCGTATTCAATTCGGTCAATTGTCACGTTTTGGCTTGATGGAAATGAGCCGTCAGCGCTTACGCCCTTCACTTGAAGAAGCAACCGGTTACGTCTGCCCACGCTGTCATGGTACAGGCATGGTACGTGATCTTCGCTCTTTATCACTTTCGATTATGCGTAAAGTGGAAGAGATTGCCCTGCGCGAACGTCATGGTGAAGTACAGGTTGAAGTTCCTGTTGAAATCGCAGCATTCTTATTGAATGAAAAGCGTCACACCCTGGTGTATTTGGAACAGACCTCCAATGTACGTGTTACCGTGTTGCCGCATCCGCACCTCGAAACACCGCATTACGAAATTACCTACAATGCTGAAGGTTTTGCACCAACCAGCTATGAACGTACGGAAGCAACACGTTCAAGTGAAAAAGAGTTGGGTTATGAATCTTCTGAATGGCATTTGGAAGATGGAGCACAAGCTCAAGCTGCAGAGCAGGCCCCTGCCCAGCAACAAGGAAAAAATCAAAACAATAAGCAGCAGCGTCGTCCACAACAAGCGGCTCAAGAATCACAGCAACAACAACCTGCTCAAGTTGCCCCTGTTGCTCAAGCTTCAGCAAGCCCATGTGCATGGTTAGAAAACCTGTTTGTACAAAAGCAAGCGAAAACCGTTGATCAGGCACGCACTGCAAACAATGCTGCTGCTGCGATTGAGCAAATGGTTAATGCGGGTGCAGTGAGTCGCGGTCAATTCGGTCAAGTGGTAACAGCTGCTCCGACGACTACGCCAGTAGCGACTACCAGCAGCAACGCTTATTTAACGCCAAATGCTCCTGTAAGCAATAAACAGGAACAGCGTGAAGTTGCCGATAAATATTCTGATAAAGAAGAAAAAGCGCAACGTCACAATAAAAAGCGTAACAAGCCTAAAGAGCAACGTGAACAAGTTCAGCACGACAATCAGCAAAACCAAGTGCATGAAGAAATTGTTCAGGTTTCTCGTCACGAGCAGCGTCAAGAACAACGTCCGGAACAGCGCCAAGATTCACGTGAAAACAAGCGCCCTTCTCGTCGTCAACACGCTGAACAACAACATGCGGATCAGCAAACCGAGCAAAATGCTGTGCCACGCCGTGACCGTCGCAACCAGCAACGTCCTGAACGTCCAAATCGCCACCGCGATCAAAGCGTCTTGAACGAACAGCCGGCACAACAAACTGCACCTGCTGCGGTCGTGAATGAACAGCAACCTAAAGTCGAAGTGGTTGATACACCTCGTCAGGAGGTTCTTCCAACAGCATTGGTAATCAATGTCGATCAGGCGAAAAGTGAAATTGTTGCATTAAATTCCGCACCTGCTGTGGCTGCAACAAAAACCTCTCAAACCGCTCCAGTAAGGGTTGAAGTTCCAGCGCCGGTAACCGAGAAGCCAGTAGTAACACAGGAAGAAAAGCCTGCTGCTACCAATGAAACTCAGGAACCGCAAAAGCCACGTCCTGCAGAAAAACGTGCCAGCAACGATCCGCGTATGCGTCGTCGCCAAAAACGTGAAGCTCAGGCAAAACAAGCTCAGGCACCGAAGTTAAGTCCTTCTCAGGTTCCAACTTTGGGTCAATACACCGTGATCAGTCTTATTCGCCATGTCTATGGTGAAGATTGTTCAGTACTGATTGAACAGTTTGGTTTAATTCCAACTTTCAACCGTGCCTTGGTGAAATTTACCGAGCAATATGCTGCAACACTTTCTACTCAGGCAACTGAAACTGAAGTACCAGCACAACCGGTGACTCGTGATGTGGCGGTAACCAT
>NZ_DJDC01000149.1:6221-21766 GCF_002430855.1 Acinetobacter sp. UBA5934
TGATGTGGCGGTAACCAAAGCAGCACCTGAAGCAGAACCTGCTCCTGTGCTTGACTTAACTCCGCCAAAAGCAGTGTCTGACAAGCGTGTGGCGAATGATCCGCGTGAACGCCGCCGTTTAGCCAAGCAGGCTGCAGAGCAAGCTTTAGAGCAAGCGAAGCAGGCGCATAGCGAACCTGAAACTGCTCCAGCTGAAGCTACTCCTGCACCAGCAGAAGTAGAAACAGTAACAGCCGAAGCGGTTGAACCTGTCACTGAAGCGGTTGTGGAATCTGTGGTAGAAACAGAAACCGCTACAGTAGAAACTGAGCAGGCTGCTGAAGCTGCAACAGCTGAATTGGTGGAAGAAGCTGCCCAGGACACACCAACTGAGGTGGAGCCAAAAGCTGAAGCTGAAGCTGAAAAAACCGAAGGTGAAGAAGGAGACAAACCTGTCCGCCCTCGTCGTCCTCGTGGTCGTCCACCAAAGAAAGCAACGCCTGCAAATGAGTCATAATTAGTTCTCTAATTAGCTCTAGTGCAGCGAAATAAAAAAACCTAGTCATTCCGGTGACTAGGTTTTTTTTGTTATTTTTGTCGGATTAGGTTGATTGCACTAGATTGAAACGATTAAAAGACGTATGTAGAAATGACAGCAAGCGTATTGCGAACAAATAGACTGTATTGGATTACGAAAAATAAATAGGATTGATATGAATCACACTACACCGAGCGATCTTATTGGTATTACAGATGTCGCGGCAAAATTACCCAAATTTATAAGCAAAGTCCCTCATTTATTGAGTGGTCTCAAACAAGCCTATTTGCGCACCTCCAATACGCCTGCAGGCTTAGGAATTGCTTTTGAAAAAGCAGTAAAACGCAATCCTCACGGCATGGCTTTATTATTCGAAGACCAGAAATTCAGTTATCAGGAACTGAATGAATGGGCCAACCAGATTGGACATTTTTATTTATCTCTTGGTGCTCAAAAAGGCGATGTGATTGCGGTGATGGTCGAAAACCGTCCGGAACTGATTGCCACTGTTATCGCACTGGCAAAAATTGGTGTTACCTCGGCTTTAGTTAATACCTCACAAACTGGTAAAGCGCTGACTCATAGCATCAATCTGGTTAAACCGTTTGCCGTCATTGTCGGTGAAGAATGCCGTAACGCTGTCGAAGAAGTCTGCCAGGATTTAGAACTTGCCGCAGACCGTTTTCACTGGTTTGCCGATCAAGCCACGCAAATAGATGCGGGCAAAGCACCGCAAGACTGGGCGAATCTGGCAGAAAAAATTGATCAATTTCCGAAATTCAACACTCCGACCACTCACACAATTCAAGGTAAAGATGGCTTATTTTACATCTATACCTCAGGCACGACCGGTTTACCCAAAGCGGTTATCTTTACCCATAGCCGCTGGACTTTGGCTTATGGCACCTATGGTCATGTGCTGGATCTAAAACCAGATGACGTAATGTACTGTACCCTGCCGCTGTACCATGCCACCGGTATTGTGGTGTGCTGGTGCGGGGTGATTGCCAGCAGCGCAACCTTCGCTTTACGTCGCAAATACTCAACCTCTGCTTTCTGGAAAGATGTCAAAAAATTTGATGCTTCCGCGATTGGTTATGTCGGCGAACTCTGCCGTTACCTGATAGATGCACCACCGTCTGAACTGGAAAAAGGCCACCGTGTCAAAAAGATGATCGGCAATGGCATGCGCCCGAATATCTGGGACAAGTTTAAGGAACGTTTTGGCATAGAAGAAATTTTGGAGTTATATGCTTCCAGTGAAGGTAATGTCGGTTTCAGCAATGTGTTTAACTTTGACAACACCGTGGGCTTCTCGCCTACGCCTTATGCGATTATCGAATTTGACAAAGAAACCAATCAACCGGTAAAAGATGCCAAAGGCTGGTGTAAAAAAGTCAAAAAAGGCGAAATTGGCTTACTGGTAGGTAAAATTACCCGTCGTTCACCTTTTGATGGTTATACCGATCCGGAAAAAAACAAATCTGTGATCATGAAAGATGTGTTTAAACATGGAGATGCCTTCTTTAATACCGGTGATCTGGTACGCGATATTGGTTTCCGTCATGCCCAGTTTGTAGACCGCCTGGGGGATACTTTCCGCTGGAAAGGCGAAAATGTTTCTACCACCGAAGTGGAAAATGTGGTCAGTGAATATGAAAAAATTGCTGAAGCAGTGGTTTATGGTGTTGAAATTCCCAATACCAATGGCCGTGCCGGCATGGCAGCCATTACCTTGGATCCTGGGGCTGAATTAACCACTCAAGATTTAAAGCAAATGGCAACCGAGTTTAAAAAATGTTTGCCGGCTTATGCTGTTCCGGTATTTTTGCGTGTCCAGGCTCAAGTCGAAACTACGGGTACGTTTAAATATCAAAAGAATAAGCTCAAAGAACAGGCATTTGATCCCAACAAGACCGATGAACGCTTGCTGGTATTACTACCGAATGCGACTGAATATTGTGATTTAACTGCGGAAATATTCAACAATATTCAAGCTTATCAATACCGGTTCTAATGGCAGAACAGCTGTTTTTTCACGAGATCAGGCAAATTTGTTGTATTTATAATCAAACATCAACAAGTTTGCTAATTTTTACTTGCGCTCGTTTGATATCTTGCTACAATACGCTCCATCAAACGAAGTGGTGTTGAGGAAACTCTTTATTTTCTTGCACTGCACATTCAGACAAGCGCTGAATGTTGTTCAGGGTCGTTAGCTCAGCTGGTAGAGCAGCGGACTTTTAATCCGTTGGTCCCGCGTTCGAATCGCGGACGACCCACCACTTATTTTGATCAACCTAGAGATGGGTCGTTAGCTCAGCTGGTAGAGCAGCGGACTTTTAATCCGTTGGTCCCGCGTTCGAATCGCGGACGACCCACCATCTTTTAAAAGCTTCTAACATGAAGCTTTTCTAGCTTTTAAAGCACTCTTTCTGAATGGGTCGTTAGCTCAGCTGGTAGAGCAGCGGACTTTTAATCCGTTGGTCCCGCGTTCGAATCGCGGACGACCCACCATTCTTTCTTAGGGCTTCTTTCTGTACTACAATAGAAACGAAACCTGCAATATTCCGACCAAGACAAACCACATCGTTTCGGTGGATTCGCCATTCTCGAAATTTTGCTATACCGATGTTGCAAATTACGGTGCTCTAATGCGCCTTTAAAATCATAGATTTTTTTGCACTCGGGTGAATTCTTAAAGCGATGCTTTAAGTTCACTAATCCTTGTTTAGGGTTGTTAGCTCAGTTGGTAGAGCAGTAGACTCTTAATCTATTGGTCGAGGGTTCGAGCCCCTCACAACCCACCAAATTGTTTTATTATTCATCTTATATTGATGCTTTTATAAAATAAAAATACTCCACATTTGGAGTATTTTTATCCTTTGATTTATCAATTCTTTAAACTTAACTAGAATCTCTATTTAACTGACTTTCTCTTTGAGCAAACGATAAGCCTGTTGGGGCAGCGGATTACCCGCATTAAAATACTGCTGGTTTCGTTCAGAAGCATGGGCAATCTTTTCCAAATCCATAACCAGGTTTTTATTCTGATCAATATCATAGAAAAACTTCACCCCGTTTGAACGATACACAACCACCTGATGATGCTCGGCATCATAAGCCCAGCGATCTTGCCGGTAATGGAAATTTGAAGCAAAGGTAATCTGCCCCAGATGGATCATGGTACGGTGCGCACTACCATCAGCCAATAAATTGATCACATAGTCGCTTGTGCCTTGATCGCAGTTCGCAAAAGGATCTTTGCAGCTAATGGTGCATTGGTAACGTCCGATATAGGCTTTGGCATTTTGCGGTATGGTATTTTTAAGCACTGGTTGAGTTTTTTCTACAGGAACAGTCGCTTTTCCGGCAACTTCGGTCAGACTTTTGGCCGACTCATTATGCTCAGCTGGCGTTTCTGTTTTGACTTGCTGAGCTACTGAATCTTCCAAAGGTTTATGACAACCTACCAGAGCTGTGCTAATAATTAAAAAGAAAAATCCGCAATAATCCGTTTTTTGAAACACCCTTTTCCTCCTGAAACCTCAATTTTTTTGGCTATCCATTGCCGTATTTACCCATGTAAAACATAAATACTGAAACATGACTTTTCATTTAATAATTCTACATAGTAAACAAGATTTTATTAGTTCTTATTGATATAAATCAACTGATTTAAACAAAATACAACTTAAATCACGATATGAGGATCAGCCCTCCATATTTACATAAGTTAACTATTTTTTATGAATCGCCACTTTAAAAAACCTAGCTATAGCTCCATTTCTTTACTATGAGTATGTTGTTTTAACTTTTAATTTCTCATTTAAGGAGACCTAAATGGCCAATGTTGGTTTATATCGCTCTAAGCGCCAGAACATGATTGCCGGTGTAATGGGGGGTATTGCTGAACGTTTTGGTTGGAATGTGACTTTATTACGCATTATTTTCGTCCTTGTGTCTGTCATGAGTGCAGCATTCCCGGGGATTTTAGTTTATTTAATTTTATGGCTGGTGATTCCAAAACAGCAAAATAGTATGTTTGGTCAGGCACAGACCTATAGCAACCCAATTCGCACGGTAAATACGGATCAAAATCGCTAATATCTGATTAAATTTGATGAGTGCGTTTTATGCTACGACTTCTACCCCAATCAGTCGTAGCTTTTTTTTAACTGTATTTTTGTCTTATGCAGCTGCATTTAACTGCTGATTTAAGGCCGCAATCATATCGGCACGACTAATAATGCCCACCATTTTCTGTTTTTCCACCACGGGAATATAGTTAAATGAGCGCTCGACAAAATACGGCACCAGATCCTGAATCGGTTGCTCCGGTTTTACCGTTACTACCTGTCGAACCATAATATCTTTCACTTGGCGCTGCCATGTGGTTCTTAAATCCGTTGCACGCTTAAACCATTCCACCACTTCGTATAAAGCCAGTGTGCCAACCAGTTGCTGCTGGGCATTAATCACCGGCAGACTCATTAAATTCACATGTTTGAATTTATCCAAAGCCGAATGAATATCGTCATTTTCATTTAGGCTTAGAACATCTTTAGTCATGATGTCCTGACATTTAAACTGACTCACAGCCCGGGCATTGGCTTTTTCTTGGGCTGCCAGGATAATTTTTTGCAGGTCATATTCACTAATATCCAAAAGCTCGGTCTGCTGATCCAAGGTTGCCTGAATATCCTGTGGTTGAATGGTGACTTTTTGGGTTGGTGTCGGGTCTTTAGAACGCTGGTTGATCTGGGCAACCTGCGGATATTGCTTTCCTAACAAGCGGTTAAACACAACCGCAATCACCAGCAGCAACATAGAATTTAATAAAACCGGATAAAAAATAAAGTGATATCCCAGCTCATGTACTGCTTCTCCCCCCAAAACCGCGGTAATAGCCACGGCTCCACTCGGTGGATGCAAGGAATCTGTGGTCATCATCAAGACAATAGATAGGCCAACCGCAACACTAAAAGCTTCAGTCAGATTGGGAATATACATGGCGCAGGTCACCCCAATAATTCCGGCGATGCTATTTCCCACCACCATATTCCACGGCTGGGCCAAGGGGCTGGCAGGCACGGCAAACAACAATACGGAAGATGCGCCCATCGGGGCGATATACCAGGCATTGATATCACCCAGCACCCACCAGCTAATTAAAGATGAAAGTGCCAGTCCAAGTAATGCACCCAGACCGCACCATAGACGGTCTTTGAGGGGAAGAACCTTGAAATTGGGTTTTAGGGTATTGAGCCAGTCGAGATGGGAGTGAAACACAGTGCGCCTGATCTTATTGTTTGCAAATTTTGTGCATTATAGAACCAAGCCAGAGGAAAGGCATCTGGGTTTTACATCTTTACACCATTCGCGAATCTATGCTTTTTAAAACAATATTTCACTCAAGTTAAAAACATTCATTCTGTTTTTTATAGAATAATCGCTTCATCACCGGTAGCCATTTGCATGGAAAAATCCTTTTACCCTTCTGCTTAAATAGTTGTTCAAATTTTTTAAAACAGCCTAATTACTCATTTCAGGTTGAATCAGTGGCTGGATTTTTAACAGTTCGACCTGACCATAATAGGTTGAAAATGCGACATCGCCGGCATCGACGCCTGTGCCGATCCGAATGAGATTTTCGACCGGAGCCAAACGGGTCGGATCAAACTGCACCCATCCACCGTCTAGATAGGCTTCAAAAATGGCATGAAAATCAGGTGAAAACTTTTCAATTTCTACATAGCCAACCACCATACGGGCCGGAATTCCCAAGGCACGGCACAATGCAATGCCCAAATGGGCGAAGTCACGGCATACGCCTGCGCGATGTATCAGGACATCTGTAGCGGTAGTAGACTGGTCAGAACTGCCAGAAGCATAAAAAATGTTGTTATAGATCCACTGCTCAATTGCTTTGACCCGCGTATAACCCGGTGTCATCCAGCCAAACGAACGTTTTGCCATTTCAAGCAATAAATCCGAATTGCAATAACGGCTGGCCAGCAAATGAGGCAGTACTTCATCGGGTAACTCAGGAATTGCCACTTCATTCAGATCTTGCTGCGGCTCAAGAGAGATCCCCGGTTGCCGAGCTACTGTCGCAATATAATTCACTTCAAAAACCTCACAGGATTCGACCTGTAGCCGAACATGACGGTTTTGATGCTGAGCATCCTGAAATTCATGCCATGCCACCGGCAGATTAAAGCTCAGGTGTTCTTCGAGAATCTGCTGGTCGGGATGATGCGCCGCCTGAAGCATAAAAATAAATTCTGTCGGTTGCACGACCTTGTATTTTAAATGGCATTGAATTTGGTAAGTGGTCATGAAGTTCCTTATTTTTAAGCATTATTATATTGCGTGAATATTAAATTAATTTTAGGGTCACAATCGTATGAGATCCGTTGAGCTTTATGATTCTCCGGTTAACAGCAGGTCATCCATCTGATTTATGCCTGATTTTCAGATCAGCCTATATCGACCAGCAAAGCCAAAATCGCAGTAAGCCTCTAAATGCTGCGTATGGTTTAAGCCTGTTTTATTTTTTTCAAAAAAGTATCCGTACATTAACCCTTTGCCACTCCCCTGCAAAGTCCTTATAATTGAGCACAATTTTTCTCTAATTTTAAGTGGATGACCATGAGTCGCGCCATATCGCATATTGATACCTTCCAAGGCTTAATTCTTGCCTTACAAACTTACTGGGCGGAGCAAGGCTGCGTCATTTTGCAACCTTATGATATGGAAATGGGTGCAGGGACATTCCACACTGCGACTTTCCTACGCGCACTAGGGCCTGAAACCTGGAATGCCGCTTACGTTCAACCATCGCGCCGTCCCAAAGATGGCCGTTATGGTGAAAACCCGAACCGTCTGCAACACTACTACCAGTTCCAGGTGGTGCTGAAACCAAACCCGGACAATATCCAGCAGCTTTACCTCGACTCTTTAAAAGCCATTGGTATTGATACCCTGACTCACGACATCCGTTTCGTGGAAGATAACTGGGAATCGCCAACACTGGGCGCTTGGGGCTTAGGTTGGGAAGTTTGGCTGAACGGTATGGAAGTGACGCAATTCACTTACTTCCAGCAAGTCGGTGGTGTGGAATGCTACCCAGTCACCGGCGAAATTACTTACGGTCTTGAACGTCTTGCCATGTACTTGCAGGATGTAGATTCGGTTTACGATCTGGTTTGGACCAAAGGTCAGTTCGGTACAGTAACTTATGGCGATGTATTCCATCAAAATGAAGTGGAACAATCAACCTATAACTTCGAATATGCCAACGTTGAAAAAATGTTTGAATTGTTCGATTTCTATGAAGCTGAAGCAACGCGTTTGATCGAAGCGAAACTTCCACTTCCTGCATATGAGCAAGTCGTGAAAGCATCACACAGCTTCAACTTATTAGATGCGCGTGGCGCGATTTCGGTGACTGAACGTCAACGTTACATTTTACGTGTACGTACCTTGGCACGTTCTATTGCGACCAGCTATGTAGCAGCACGTGCGGAACTTGGTTTCCCAATGGCTGAACCTGCATTACGTGATGAAGTGTTGGCACAATTAAAAGCGCAAGTTGAAGCAGAAGCGAAAGAAGCAAACAAGGAGAGCAAATAATGTCTAAACATACCGTTTTGTTCGAATTGGGTTGTGAAGAACTTCCACCAAAAAGCTTAAAAAAATTACGTGATGCACTCCATGCAGAAACGGTTAAAGGCTTAAAAGATGCTGGTCTGGCTTTTGATGCAATCGAAGCGTACGCAGCACCACGTCGTCTTGCACTTAAAATCGTCAACGTTGATGCTGCGCAAGCAGATACACAAAAACGTTTTGATGGCCCTGCTAAACAAGCAGCCTTTGATGCTGAAGGTAACCCAACCAAAGCACTTGAAGGCTTTATGCGTGGTCAAGGCATCACGGTTGATCAAATCTCAACTTTCCAAGCAGGTAAAGTTGAAAAAGTGTGCTACTTGAAAGACGTTAAAGGTCAAAGCCTTGACGTTTTACTGCCACAAATTTTACAAAATGCCTTGGACAATCTTCCAATCGCAAAACGTATGCGTTCTGCGGCAAGCCGTACTGAATTCGTGCGTCCGGTAAAATGGGTTGTGTTGTTGAAAGACAACGATGTGGTTGATGCAACGATTCAAGATCACAAAGCAAGTAACGTGACATTCGGTCACCGTTTCCATGCACCTGAAGCGATTACGTTAACGCACGCTGACGAATACTTAGCGAAGTTAAAAGCAGCTTACGTTGTTGCATCTTTTGAAGAGCGTCAAGCGATCATTGATGGTCAAGTGAAAGCACTTGCTGATGAAGTCAATGCCATTGCAATCGTGCCTGCGGATCTTCGTGATGAAGTGACTGCACTCGTTGAATGGCCTGTTGCGCTTCGTGCAAGCTTCGAAGAACGCTTCCTTGCTGTTCCTCAAGAAGCATTGATCACCACCATGCAGGACAACCAAAAGTACTTCTGCTTAGTGAATGCTGACAATAAACTTCAACCGTACTTCATTACTGTGTCGAACATTGAGTCGAAAGACCCGACACAAATTATTGAAGGTAACGAAAAAGTTGTTCGTCCACGTTTGTCAGATGCTGAATTCTTCTTCTTGCAAGATCAGAAGCAACCGCTTGCATCACGTAAAGAGAAACTTGCAAACATGGTGTTCCAAGCTGAATTGGGTACGCTTTGGGACAAATCGACACGTATTGCGAAATTGGCCGTTGCACTTGCGCCTATTACTGGTGCAAACCCTGCTGATGCTGAAAAAGCTGCCCTTCTTGCAAAATGCGACTTAACCTCTGAGTTAGTAGGTGAATTCCCTGAACTTCAAGGGATCGCGGGTACTTACTATGCACGCATTGAAGGCGAAAATGACGAAGTAGCTGAGTCTTTAGGTGAGCAATACTTACCGAAGTTCGCAGGCGATGTTTTACCGAAAACCAAAACAGGTACTACGATTGCCCTTGCAGACCGTTTAGATACATTGACCGGTATTTTCGGGATCGGTCAAGCGCCTACTGGTTCTAAAGACCCGTTTGCACTGCGTCGTTCTGCGATTGGTATTCTACGTCTTGTGACTGAAAATGAGCTTGATGTGTCAATTGAAGACCTGATCAAACTTGCTTTGGCTGCGTATGGCGATGTTCTGAAAGATCACGACAAGACTTTGGCAGATGCTGTTGCATTCCTGGAAGGTCGTTACCGTGCGAAATACGAAGACCAAGGCGTTGCAGTTGATGTGATTCAAGCAGTTCAGGCATTGTCGCCAAAATCTCCACTTGATTTTGACAAGCGTGTAAATGCGGTAAACCATTTCCGTGCATTGCCTGAAGCTGCTGCACTTGCAGCTGCAAATAAACGTGTTGCCAACATTCTAGCTAAAGAAGCAGAGCCTGAAGGAAGCGTCGTTGAAGCGAATCTGGTGGAAGATGCTGAAAAAGCATTGTTCGCTGAACTTGCGAAAATCACGCCAGTGGTTGAGCCATTGTTTGCTGCTAAAGACTACACTGCTGCATTGTCTGCTTTAGCTGCGCTTCGTGCGCCAGTCGATGCTTTCTTTGACGGTGTAATGGTGATGGCAGATGATGCTGACCTGAAAGCAAACCGTTTACGTATGCTTGCTCAGTTACGTGGCTTGTTTACTAAAGTGGCTGATATTTCGGTATTACAGCACTAAGCCATAACTTCTTGTAAGTTAAAGAAAACCCCGCTATAAATGAGTGGGGTTTTTTAGTATCTATAATTATGTCTTTACAAGTTAAACAAATTCAAAAATTTCTTGATGAAAATATTTCTAGTTTGATTGATATGTCCGATTATTTAGGAAAATCATCAACAGATGTTGAGTCAGCCTTATATAGCCGAGCTTTAGCTGCATTAGCTATAAAAATGCATGAAGATATTTCTTTCGAAATAGCTGCAAACAGTATCACTGATGGTTTCAATGATAATGGAATAGATGCTATTTATTATTCAGATCTAACTAAGACTCTTTACTTTGTTCAATCTAAATTCCACCATTCTGGGAAAGGTAGCATCTCAGATGGAGATATTCTCAAGTTTAAAAAAGGAATTGAGACTATTATTAATGGTAAATTTGACAATTTTAATGAGAAAATAAAGAAAAGAAGTAAAGAGATTAATGATTTACTGCTGCAAGCACAAACAAAGTTTCACTTACTCGTTATTTACTCTGGTAAAGATGAAATATCTTCACATTGTTCAGAAACGATCGAAATTTTTCTCAATGAAAATAATGATTTATCAGAAATTTTCTTTTTTAATAATATAAATCTATCTCAAGTGCATCAATACATTAGAAGTGGTGCAAATCAACAAGATATTTCGACTGATGTACAACTTTATAATTGGAATTCAATTGAAGAACCTTATTTTTCAATTTATGGTCAGATCTCTGGGTTAGATTTAGTGGATTGGTATAGAAAATTCAATTTAAATTTATTCTCGCCAAATATTAGAAGTTTCTTAGGACAAACAGAAATTAATCAAAGTATACGTACAACTATCGAAGATGAGCCGGAAAAATTTTGGTACTACAATAATGGTATTACTGTACTCGCTCACGATATTGAAAAAAAACCTTTAGGTGGTAATTCCAAGGAAAGTGGTATCTTTGAGTGTAAGGGTATTAAAGTAGTTAATGGTGCACAGACGGTAGGAAGCTTAGCCTCTATTCGCGATAATATTGAAAAGTTAGATAAGGTTAAAGTTCACATTCGAATTATTAAAACTGATCAAGATTTACAACTATCAAGCGATATCACAAAAGCGAATAACACTCAAAACAGAATAGAAAAAAGAGACTTCGTTTCGTTAGATCCAAACCAAAAGAGGATCAAAGAGGAGCTAGAGCTGGATAAAATCGATTATATTTACAAATCAGGTGAAACAGCAGCTCACGTCTCTGAACAGACATTTGATTTAACAGATGCAACAATTGCTTTAAGTGCATATCAAACGGATATCCAATTCGTTGTACAAGCAAAGCGTGAAATCAGTAAACTTTGGGATGATATAAAGAAAGAACCATATACAATTTTATTCAATAAAGGTACGAATTCGAAAGAGCTAGCTAATGCAGTTAGCTTATTAAGAAATGTAGACCAGATAATTGAAAAACTAAAAATTTCCATCCCCAAAGAACATGAATTAATCCTTGTTCATGGTAATAGGTTTATTCTTTACTGTATTTTCCAAAAATTTAGAAGGGAAATTAAAGAAGGTTCTGAAGTTATTACACTAGAGAGAGAGCTCAATGAGCTAGTTAATAAACTTTTCTCTATTATCACTAGTGACTATAAAGAAAATTATGCTTCAACTTTATTTAAAAACTTAAATAAATGTAGAGAAATCTATAACAAATTAAATCAAGAAAGTTTAGAGCTCAGCAGTTAGAAACTTTTACCATGATTAAAAGGTATAGGCTTTTTAAATCTATACCTTCATTTTCAAAAAATAATCATAATAGGAGACATCATTTCCTTACTCGTTTTCTGCTTTTTAGCAGAGCTAAAGCTTAGATAAAACCTATAGTCAATTTCCGCCCAATTCCCTATACTCAAACTAACAACACTCAACAAGAAAGAATCACATGAAACTTAAAATGCTTATTTTGACTGGTCTTGCGGGTATTGCTCTTACAGCGTGTACAACTGCACCTAAAATCCCGCAACTGGAAACAGGTGTCTTACAAGAAGTTCAAAATCTGGAAGTCTATCCGGAAACCGCCAACAACAAAGCCACACTGACTAAATTTATTGATAAATGTGTAATTGAATTTACCGGTAACCTAGAAGCAGGTAAGTCGGTAGAACAATGGTCATTTAAAGGTTTAACCCTTATTTCAGGTGGTTCAGCAACCTTTGCCAAAGATGGTACAAGTACCGCAAATAAATTTGACCTAAACGCTCTAGAAGTACAAAAAAACTTCCTGGCACTACGTCATCATTTTCATAAAGATGCTTTAGCACAATGTGACTAATACCTGGCTCATATATCCAGAATCACTGATTCAATATGGATTCGGTGATTCTTTGCCTCCTTCAATAAAAGCCCTTCAATCGTTTTATTTTCATTCAAATACCGTTTATCTGTATTTATTTTAAAATGTTACATATCAATACTTTGTATCTAGGCTAATTTTTATTTTTTGAAAAAAAAATTAAAATTCAAAAACTAAAAAAGAATAGCCAAAAATCATTTTCACATTTCCCGCCAGATTGTTAATTCGCTGTTGCTAAAACGTGTGAATTTAATCAACAATTCAAAATTGCTCAATTTAAGCCATTAAAATAATGATCTTATAACTCGGTTAACACGCGAGTTTTATCATACAAGGATAAATCGAGCTATGAAAACAATCAGAACAATGTTGATTAGCACTGCACTTTTAGCTTGTACTTCCCTTTTCGCCAACCCAAACATTAATGCCCCTTCAGAAGTAAAAGCAAAAAACAGTGACCGAAATACTGCAGAAAAAGTGGATAATGTTAAAAAAGGTATGAATAAAACTCGAACTGCGAGTGAAAACTCTCGAGAAAATACCGAAAATTTTGCTCCTAATAATGAACAATCAGTCAAGGATGGCCACGGTTCACATCCAAGCAATATGGATATTAACGGTAAAACTCATGCAGAGCTGGGCACTTATTCAGGACGAATAACTTCAGGATTGACTGTCGAAATACTCAATAAGGATGACGAGTAAATTCGTATCTCACATATCGTGAAAAAGCTCATCTCGATGGGCTTTTTTCTCGCCTAATGATTTACGGATTCATCTCAAGTGTTATGAATCTGTATGAATTTAGCCACATTTCACGTTTTCTTCTTAATTCGCTCTTAGAATAAAATCAAACAGATCATATTGAAATAAATTGAAGCCCGCGCTAAAACAAAACAGGAATAAAACTCACAATGAAAATGATGAAAACGGTATTAATAACCAGTGCAATCTTGATGTCTACTCCGCTTTGGGCTCAAACCAGCACAGCCATTCCTTCCAGTACTGCCAGCTTAAATCAATCGACAACTTACGGCGATAATCCCAATATCTTTACAGTGCTCGGTCATAAAGCCCAGCAAAAGGTTCAGAACACGGTAGAAAAGGTGGATACCGCTGCGCAAAAAGGCATTGCCAAAGTTAAACCGAAAGTCGAAAATGCCTGGGAAGGAACCAAAGATTTTGCCACTGAAAAATCTGCCATCGCCAAAGAAAAGTCGCAACACGCAGCAGCCACGGTCAATCAGAAATTAAATGAAACCAAAGATAATATTATTGGCAGTCCAAATGATCAGCCCGCACCGATTATTTCTTATCCCTTAAGTGAGTCTTCAACCAATAATTAATTGGCAGTTACCTAGCCCTGTTACTTAAATACATGCGGCGCAGGCTACAACAGAACCCAAGTGATTAACCAATATAAGACCCGCTTAGAAAGCAGGCTAGTCCTAAACATGAAGCCTCTTGCAGAGAGGCTTCTTTACGTGAAGAAAGACTAATTGACTTGTCGAATCGGTTGTCCCGCTTGAAAGGCCAGCACATTCTGCTGCATTTGCTGCAAAATCCGTTGCCGTGCATCTACACTGCCCCATGCGCTATGCGGGGTAATAAGCAGGTTGGGAATATCCTCTGCCAGCAGTACATTGCCCGCTTTAGGTGGTTCAACACTCAGTACATCGGTTGCAGCGCCTGCAATTTTGCCCTGGCGTAAAGCATCAGCCAACGCTGCTTCATTGACGATTCCACCTCGTGCACAGTTAATTAAAAATGCGCTCGGCTTCATGGCATCGAAGGCTTGGGCATCAATTAAATCACGGGTATCTTCAATTAAGGGACAATGCAAAGTTAAAAAATCGACTTGCGGCAGTAGTTCGGCAAAAGCTATGCGACTTGCATCAGCAGGACGGTTCGGCAAGGATGCAACCAGAACCTCCATGCCAAAAGCTTCGGCCAGTTTTGCCACAGCCTGACCCAATTCACCATAACCGACTATACCCAGCGTTTTGCCTGACAGCTCAATAATGGGAAAATCCAGCAAACAGAATTGCGAAGCCTTATTCCACTCGCCTTGCTTCACAGCACGGTCGTATTTGAGTAAGGAGGTTGCTAAAGCCAGCATTAAACTTAAGGTATGCTGCGCTACCGCCGCAGTGCCATAACCCTGACAGTTACAGACTACAATGCCTTGTTTACGTGCCTGAACAAGGTCAATATTATTTGTACCGGTTGCGGAAATTAAAATCAGTTTTAAATGTGGACATTGCTGAAGCGTTTCAGCATCGACCAGCACCTTATTGCTGATAATGACCTCTGCCTCTCGTACACGCTCCAGTAGCTGCGCCTGGCTAGTCGCTGGGAAAAGTAACAGCTCATCAAACACGTCTTGCAGTGCACCAAAATCCAGATCATGTTGATCTAGCGATTCATAATCTAAAAATACCGCTTTCATGCTGCTTTCCCTGACTGTGTAATGATGAATTGAAAAATGATACCCAGCCATTAAAAGCCAGTTTTATATTCTTTTTCAATCAAATTTAGCCACTAAAAATGTAAAAACCCACTATTTAGTGGGTTTGTTGATATGCAGTTGAATAGACCTGCGAATTTCATAAAACACATAGATTGCCAGGACAAAAACCAGAAGCAATCCCCCGCCCATAATCATGTAAGTCGAATCCGGACTCTGGGCAAATGTTAAAGTAGATACTGTGCTAGACAGCAGGGTTAAAAGTACAGCCGGTAGAAAATCCAGTTTCATCCTTAGCACCTGTTATTTGTTTATTATGTGATTTTGGGCAAATTGAACTTGCCTTATATTTCTATCTTAGACCGATTTAAGGATAAAGCAAGTGAGCAAAATGAAAACACATCCCTGTGCATGCTCAACCCTGAGCAAGTCTGCTAAAGTGCAGATACCTGTTCAGGTTGGGTTATAAACTGCGCCGTTTCCGGAGTATCTTCCACAAACTGATGGC
>NZ_DJDC01000160.1:0-2766 GCF_002430855.1 Acinetobacter sp. UBA5934
GACGTCAAACTCCATCGATTCTCGGACTAAATCTTCCACAATTTGTAAAACTCAATTTCGCTTAGCGATATTTTATCATGAGTAGATGTAGAAAAATAGCGCTTAAAGGGGAGGATTGTGCATAAAAAAAGCCCCCAAGGAGGCTTTTTTTGACATGTTCAAGATTATGAATTTTGAGGATCGTATTGCTTTTCTTTGATGAACAATGCCGGGATCACACCACAGATGAAGTATGCTGCACCCATCACCACAAAGCCTAAACCGATCGAACCGCCGCTCGCAAGGAAACCAATAGTTGCTGGCGCAATTGCAGCACCTAAACGGCCCACGTTGTAAGCACCACCAATTGCAGTACCACGAACATTGGTTGCAAAGCTTTCTGTCATATACGTTGCATTTACACCGTATGGAATACCGTAGAGGAAACCAAAGATCACCAATAGATACAGAATGTTTTCAGGCGAGTTATAGAACACGATGAGCGGAAGGAAGATGGCTGTACCAATCGCACCAAAAGCGTAAGTGAAACGGCGACCCAATTTGTCTGCCATATAACCCGCAAGAATTTTACCTAAAATCATTGCGGTATATGTGCCGACCATGTAAGCCGTCATTTCTTTAAACTTCATACCTAGTTCGCTTTCCAGGTAAGTCGGCATCCAGTTGTTTACACCGTAGTAACCAAACTGTAGGAAACCTGCAGTCAGTGCCCAAAGAATAAACATATTGCGGTTACGCTTGTCTTGGAAAATCAGTTTCCAGGTCGACTCAGTTTTAGCTGTAGTCGCTTCCACTTTCTTAAAGCGGTTTTCTTGCCATGCAGCTGGTTCCGGAACCATATAGTGCATCAGAACCGCCATAATGAGTGGGAGCGCTGCTACGTAGAACAGTACACGCCAGCCGTGATCTGGAATTAACCAGCCGGCAAGCAAGGTGGCAACAATATAACCCACTGTCCAACCTGCTTGAAGCGTACCCAGTACCGTGGTACGGAATTTGGTCGGCACATATTCTGCCATAAGGGTATTACAGGCAATATATAGCGAGCCTAAGCCTAGAGAAGCAAAGAAACGTAAGGTACCAAATTCTGCAAACGAGTTGGTAAAACCAAGACCACAGGTTAAAACAGAGAACAGTAGAATAGAGATAACCACAATACGCACACGACCGAATTTGTCACATGCCCAGCCACCAAAAATACCACCAATTGCCATACCGGCAAGCGTAAAGCTACCTAACATACCTGCTTCAACAGGGGTTAGGCCAAATTCAGCTTTAATACTGTTTAAGCTGTATGACAACAGCATTAAGTCAGCACCATCGACCAGTAACGCAAGGAATGCGAAAACAAAAGCAACTTTCCATGTGTTAGGACCGATTGTCGAGATCGTGTTCTTGATCGTCATAATCCATTACCCTAATAAAAAAGGCTGAGCCGCAAGGAGTGTGACTCAGCCAAAACGTTAACGCGTAGCATCTTTAATCATGTTACGCGCAATAATCACTTGCTGAATTTGTGTTGTACCTTCGTACAAACGGAATAAACGAACATCACGGTAGAAGCGTTCAATTGCGTATTCGCTGATATAACCAGCACCGCCATGAATTTGCACGCCACGGTCAGCTACACGACCGCACATTTCTGTGGCAAACATTTTCGCGCAAGACGCTTCAGTGCTGACATTTTTACCTGCATCGCGCAAACGTGCTGCATCAAGTACCATGCATTTAGCTGCATAAATTTCAGCTTTTGAATCGGCCAACATGCCTTGAATGAGCTGGAAATTGGCAATAGGTTGACCAAATTGCTTACGCTCAACTGCATATTGCAGTGAATCATCCAGCATACGCGTTGCTGCACCCACACTCAGTGCAGCAATATGAATACGACCTTTATCTAAAACTTTCATCGCAGTTTTAAAACCAACGCCTTCAACACCACCAATAAGTGCAGAGGCAGGAATACGGCAGTTTTCAAAAATGACGTCACAAGTGTGAGCACCTTTTTGGCCCATTTTCTTGTCACGTTTACCGAGCGAAATACCCGGTGTCTTGCTGTCGACAATAAATGCAGAAATAGCAGCAGAACCTTTGATATCAGGGTTAGTACGTGCCATGACGGTAAATACACCAGCATGCGGTGCATTGGTAATAAAACGTTTAGTCCCATTAAGAATGTATTCGTCACCATCTTTCACTGCAGTCGTTTTGAGTGATGCGGCATCAGAACCTGAATCCGGCTCGGTTAAACAGAAGGAACCAATAATTTCACCGCTGGCTAACTTAGGCAGGAAATATTGTTTTTGTTCTTCGGTGCCATCAATGATTAAACCTGAAGCACCAATACCATTGTTGGTGCCAATTAGTGAACGGAAGGCAGGAGAAGTACGACCAAGTTCAAAGGCAACATAGACTTCTTCTTCCATGGTTAAGCCCAGACCTTCATATTCTTCAGGAATGGTTAAGCCAAACAAACCTAACTCTTTCATTTGCTGTACGACTTCCACAGGAATTTCATCCGTTTCAGCAACGAGTTCTTCATTTGGGATTAATACACCTTCAACAAATTGACGAATCATATCGACTAATTGATCTAAGGTTTCCTGATCGCGAATCATGTCCTAACTCCGTTTTTAGGATGTAAATCCTGTTCATTTTTCAATAGGGAGAAATCGAACAAGATCTAGTCACTAAGCTAAATTTATTCGGATACTAATCAAAAAAAAGCAACTAAACAATACGTACGAAAGTATATATCGCTATGCG
>NZ_DJDC01000185.1:0-20151 GCF_002430855.1 Acinetobacter sp. UBA5934
AACCTTTGCTGGCAGCCTGTTCATATAGTTGGATGGCCTTTTTTTCATCCTTGGCCGTGCCTTGGCCAGTTTGCGTTAAATAGCCTAAGTTATATATGGCTTGTGCATTTCCCTGGCTGGCCAATTTGCTTAAAGCATCGTAGGCACCCTTGAAATTCTTAGCATTCACCATCTCTTCAATTTTGGCAAATTGAGGATCAACTGGGGCATTTGAAGTGGTTGCGAGGGCAAATTGGCTGGACACAGCAAGAATTGCAGCAAGTACTAATTTTTTCATTGTTCCGATAACCTTAATTTTTCTAACACCTAATTCCATGGTGCGATTTTTGTCGTTTTCATCTACATCATAAGACGATTTCAGGGTTTGTAAATACTGAATATGTGACTAATTACAAATTATTTGAGAATCATAGAGGAGATGAATCAATAAAAGCGTGCTCGGTTTAAGGTGTGTTTTATTTAGTCAATCTTTGTCTATTTAATTGTTTAGCCTAATAAAAATAAAAAAGCCAGAATTGAATTCTGGCTTTTGCATCAAGAGAAAAGTTAGTTATTGTGGACGTGCCACATCACCACTTAAAGCTTCAGGCAATTCAAGAACTTGTACATCCAGCTCAGCCAATGCTTCAGGTTTGGCAACCACTAAAGCCTGATAACCCTGATCTGTACCAATACTATTGACCACTTCGATGTCATTGTGCAGCTTGGTCGCAACAGCAGGTGCTTCACCTGTACCTTGAATCAAATGCAACCAGTGTTTTGGCTTAGCTTTAAACCATAAACGTGCAATCACTTCGGGACCCAGATAACAGCCTTTGTCATAGTGAATGCCTTCACGGTGATGCAGACGCAATTCCTGTGGCTGGAACAGGGTCGCAGTAGCTGCCTGAATCCAGGCCTGACCTGAGGCAATGGCTTGCTGTTGCCAAAGGATAATATCCGTTTCAGTTTCAAAAAAATCAGTCTGGATATCATTGATAACTGGATAAACCGGGCCAACCTGTTCCAGTTTCATTTTTGAAAAAGCGCCGAACTTTTTAATGTGCTTGGCAAATTCTTCGGCTTGGTCGTTAGTGACCACAATTTCAAAACTTTCCGGATTGATTTTTTTCAGCCATAAACCAAACAGAATACGTCCTTTTAAGCTACAGATCGCGGTATAGCGAGTCAGGTTTTCGGCTAATGCTTCCGCATTTAAAGTCACTTGGCCCTGAAGAAATTTTTGCGCATCCACACCATTTAAAGTGAATAATGTAAAAGCAGTAGACGTTGACATGACTAGCCTCTGGTTATATTTCACAAATCATTAATACAGATATTTTGCAGCATGCCGGGCAGATAGGCAAACAAAAAGCCCATATTGCTATAGGCTTGCAGTATTAAAAGAGAAGGGCTTAATTTTAGTGATGAGCCGGTGGTGGAGTACTACAATCAAACTTGTCACCACAATGGAAGTGATGGGTGAGCAGGATGTGACGGATTGGATGGCGGCGCTGGGTTGGATGGCTGCGACGGGTTGGATGGATGTTGACTTCCATACCAACTGGATATCAGTACTGCTAAAACCGCAGTGATGACTCCAATAATGGCTATTTGCAACATTTTATTTCACCTTCTTTGATTATTTTTGTGATGAGATTTTTTTTATCGAATAAAATATAGATTCTTAAGAATGGCTTGATTATATGAGAGTCTCACTCACTAAAACATAAGAAAATTATAAAATATTTAGTAAATATAATAAGTTATAGTGAAGGTTTATGTAATTTATAATGCTTAAACTTTGCTGGATGAGTGTTTGGAAAAACGTAATTTATTAATTGATGGCAAGCGCCCATAACCTCAACATAATTAGAACAGTGGGAGGTTGTTTTTTATTCGCTTATGCGCATCTAATACTAAAGAATGAGGCATATTTCCTGCTATTTTTCTAAAAAAAGCGCGATTAGAGCAAATATCCCAAAGATTATGTAACAATATATTACTAAAACACCTATTTTTATATATAAGTCTATGAAATATAAAAGATTTGGGAAATGGGTTTTCGGCAGTGTACTATGCCGTTGAAATGATTGTGACTCGTTAACAACAATTACGTAGTAAAGAAAAATGATTCAAGAGGCAGGTAAGCTATGAACAACAACTACCATAAACCGCTGCAGGGTACCCAGCTCGAATATTATGACGTACGTCAAGCTGTAGAAGATATTCAGCCAGGCGCATATGCAAAACTTCCCTATACTTCAAAAGTGCTTGCCGAGCAGCTGGTACGCCGTTGCGATCCTGCCATTTTGGAACAGTCTTTAAAGCAGCTGATTGAGCGTAAGCAAGAGCATGATTTTCCTTGGTATCCGGCACGTGTGGTGTGTCATGACATTTTGGGACAAACGGCACTGGTGGATCTTGCCGGTTTGCGTGATGCCATTGCCGACCAGGGCGGTGACCCGTCTAAAGTCAATCCGGTTGTTCCTACACAGCTGATTGTCGACCATTCATTGGCGGTGGAATACGGCGGTTTTGACCCGGATGCATTTGAGAAAAACCGTGCCGTGGAAGACCGTCGTAATGAAGATCGTTTTCACTTCATTGAATGGACCAAAACCGCGTTTGAAAATGTCGATGTGATTCCTGCGGGCAACGGCATCATGCACCAGATCAACCTGGAGAAAATGTCTCCGGTAATTCAAAACCGTGATGGTCTGGCATATCCGGATACTTGCGTAGGAACAGATTCGCATACCCCGCATACCGATGCGTTGGGCGTGATCTCGATTGGTGTCGGTGGCTTGGAAGCTGAAAACGTGATGCTGGGCCGTGCATCGTGGATGCGTCTGCCGGACATCATTGGTGTGGAACTGGTGGGTCAGCGCAAGCCGGGCATTACCGCAACCGATATCGTGTTGGCATTGACCGAGTTCCTGCGTAAAGAGCGTGTGGTAGGGGCATATTTAGAATTCTTCGGCGAAGGTGCTGACAGCATGTCGGTGGGGGATCGTGCCACGATTTCCAACATGACGCCTGAATATGGCGCAACGGCGGCAATGTTCTATATCGACCAGAACACCATTGATTATCTGACTTTAACCGGTCGTGAAGCGGATCAGGTGAAACTGGTTGAACAATATGCCAAAGAAATTGGTCTTTGGGCATCAGACATGACACAGGCGGAATATCCGCGTGTACTGCGTTTTGACCTGTCGACTGTAACACGTAACATCGCTGGGCCATCGAACCCGCATGCACGCGTATCAACAAGCGATTTAAAAGAAAAAGGTATTGCCGGTAATTTAGAAGCAGCTCGTGCACAAGAAGCGGAAGGCTTAATGCCAGATGGCGCGGTGATTATCGCGGCTATTACCTCTTGTACCAATACTTCTAACCCGCGTAATACCGTGGCGGCAGGTTTGTTGGCACGTAAAGCCAATGAATTAGGTCTAGTGCGTAAACCTTGGGTGAAATCATCTTTTGCACCGGGTTCTAAAGCAGCAGCGTTATATCTTGAAGAAGCAGGCGTATTGCACGATCTGGAAAAACTCGGTTTTGGTATTGTCGCTTATGCATGTACGACTTGTAACGGCATGTCGGGTGCACTCGATCCGAAAATTCAGCAAGAAATTATTGATCGTGACCTGTATGCAACAGCAGTACTTTCAGGTAACCGTAACTTTGACGGTCGTATCCATCCTTATGCAAAACAGGCCTTCTTGGCTTCTCCACCGTTAGTCGTGGCTTATGCGATTGCCGGTACCATCCGTTTTGACATCGAAAAAGATTCACTCGGCAATGATAAAGACGGCAATCCGATTTACCTCAAAGACATCTGGCCATCGGATGAAGAAATTGATGCTTTGGTGAAAGTGTCGGTGAAGCCGGAACAGTTCAAGAAAGTCTACATTCCAATGTTTGATTTGGGCGAGCGAGAAAAATCGGTAAGCCCATTGTATGACTGGCGTCCGCAAAGTACGTATATCCGCCGTCCGCCATATTGGGAAGGGGCATTGGCTGCGCCGCGTACTTTAAGCAATATGCGCCCGCTTGCGATTTTAGGTGACAACATCACCACCGACCATTTATCGCCATCGAATGCGATTGTGCTGGATAGTGCATCTGGTGAATATTTGGCGAAAATGGGCGTACCCGAGGAAGACTTCAACTCTTACGCAACCCATCGCGGTGACCACTTAACTGCACAGCGTGCAACTTTGGCGAACCCGAAACTTTTTAATGAAATGGTGGTTCGTTCCGACGGTACCATCAAGCAGGGTTCGAAAGCGCGTGTGGAACCGGAAGGTGAAGTAATGCGTATGTGGGAAGCGATTGAAACCTACATGAACCGTAAGCAGCCTTTGATTGTGATTGCAGGTAAAGATTATGGTCAGGGTTCAAGCCGTGACTGGGCTGCGAAAGGTGTACGTCTTGCCGGTGTGGAAGCCATTGTTGCTGAAGGTTTTGAGCGTATACACCGTACCAACTTGGTGGGTATGGGTGTTTTACCGCTTGAGTTTAAACCGGGTACAGACCGCAAAACATTAAAGCTGGATGGTACGGAGCTGTATAGCGTGATGGGTAATATTGCGCCACGTTCGACTTTAACTTTAGTGATTGAGCGTTCGACTGATGATGGTAAGAATCAGATTATTGAAGTTCCTGTAACCTGCCGTTTGGATACCGAAGAAGAAGTTTCTGTTTATGAAGCGGGTGGGGTATTACAACGCTTTGCACAGGACTTCCTGGAAGGGAATGTGGCTTGATGATTTAAGCTGAAAGCAATTTACTTATACTATATAAGACCCTGCATTGATGTGGGGTTTTATGTTTTCAGATTATTATAAATATAGTGATAAAGTTGTATATGAAAAATAGTATTGAATATTAAATCAAATTCTGAAAAATTAATGGTATTTTGATTAGCGAATATTATTTTCTCAAAAAGTTCTTTTTTCCCATAATATTTATCTAAATCAAACTTTTTATTTGATGGATTGTAAGTGCGTGTACCAATACAAGAACCTGTAATACTACTATCGTAAAAATCTTCAATTACTTTGTTTTCTGGTAATTGAATTAAATATAAATTTTCGAAAACATGAAAAAATTTTAATGTTGAAGATGTAGTTAATAATGATTTATTAATTAATTTAATAGTTTCTTTGAATTCACTTTTAGCAAGCTTAATTACATCATTTCCAGCCGTGTCTCCATCGACAATTATTAAGCAAGGTTTCAAACTAATATTTTTAGCTTGATAAATTAGTTTGTAATTCTTTAAAAATTTGTTGAGTAATCCAGTTCCACCCTGATATCCCATAATTTTAGAAAATCTTTTGGTTTGCTGTAATGAAGAAAATTTTAAAAAATTTAGTGAATTAGGATACAACTTATGACAAGCCAATTTTAGATGAAGGGGATCTGTATAACCCTCACCAACAAGAATCATTCTTTGTGGATGAACAAAGTAATGATGAAAGAGGAATTTAGTATAGAGCTTTTCAGTACTCTGCAATTCATCAAAGTTTCTAGTTTGATTATTAAACTCAATTTGTTGTTTATTTTTTATTTGAAAAATATGACTTAAAATTCCATTTAAAGCTTCTCTAGTAGTTTTATCTGTATCCATGTGAACTTTGGATTTGAAAAAATGACCTTCAGCACAAAAACTTTGAACCATAGACCTTGTATAGCGATAATATTCTTTGCTGATATTAACTTTTCTATTAACTGTTAAACCTGTAACTTCTTGCCTATTATATTTATTAGTTAATCTTGTCTTTTGAGGGTTAACTTCAAATTTACTACTATTAATTGCATTTTTTAAAGTAGAACCGATTACCCAACTTTTACCATCTAATTTAATTATTTCCTCAGAAAATTGAGGTAAATTGGTTGAAAGGGTTAAATCATCAACATATCTTGTGTATGTGAATTTATATTTTCTTGCTAGTTTAACCATTTTAATATCGAGAATATTGCCAATTAAATTGCTGATAATTGGCGAGCAAGGACTACCTTGTGGTAAGAAGCCTTCTTTTAACTGATTTGGACGGTAAGTAGCAATTTGTGCAATTAATAGAGCAATATCAAAATTTAATTGAAAATGCTTATTTTTTGTAAAAAAGCCGATAATCCTAGAAAAAGTAATACTTTGAAAAAAGTCTTTTAAATCTATATTTAAAACAAGATTTTTTCCAACATGCTTTTTAGCGTTACTATATATACCGAAATTTATAACTTTTGATTCAAAAGATGTGCGAGATTTTTTTGAGATAGGTATCTCAACTAGTATTTTTTTTCTAAAACCATGTGAACTAATACATTGTACGTACGAAGACTTAGATAATCTTTTGTGTTCTAGTTCATCATAACAGTGAGTTAAAAGTATAGATAAGCGAGTCTGTAAGATTTTAAGGTCAGGAACTGGAGCTAAAATATTACGCTTATTTCCATTTTTTTTAGGTATTTCAAAACTTTTATATTTATTTTGAATTGGTTGGCTAAACAATATACGAGTAAATTCTTTTTCAGAATAACCTAGTAAGCTAGCAAAATCTTTTTGTGTTTGACATGTTTTCAATAAAAACAAATTATCCAATGGATGCCCCTTGGGAACTCATATGGTCACAGTACAGCAGAGCCAACTGTTCAGCACAAAGTATAGTATCGGCAAGCATTGGACAATACGCCTCTCACATTTTCAAAACAGACTGCGATACGCAATCTAAAAATCTTCCCAAAGGGCGATGTATTATACATAATAACTTTATTTTATAAACACTTATCGATAGATTTTTTTATTTGATATAAAGGTTCGCCCAAACGACATCATCATTTACAAAAATGGACAATAGACAATCATCACAGCCAAGTTATACTAGGTTCACCATTTCTAAAACCCATGGAGAACAAAAATGGTTACTGCTGGCGAAAAACCCGGAACAGGCTTCTATTTTTGTGTCAAATGCGGACACCGCGTCTACTTAGAAATTGGTACTGATCGTTTACCACCGTGTACCAAATGCCTTGGCAATCAATTTAACAATAAAATTGCGATTGCCTAAGCAGCACCCATAAAACAGTTATCCTCTGTTTTGAACAAAAGCCCTATTCATCCATAGGGCTTTTTTGTTACTTTCATTTTAGAGCGCCCACATAAATTAAACCCAAAAAAGGAAATGCGTATGGAAACAATCTTGGGATTATGTATCGGCATTGGCCTTAGCGCTGCCTGTGGTTTTCGCGTATTTGTACCTTTGCTGGTGATGAGTATCGCATCCCTTATGGGCTGGTTTGAACCGATGCAAGGCTTTGAATGGCTGGCGCTGCCTGCGGTGTGTTTGGCGCTTGGTATAGCAACCGTGTGCGAAATTGCAGCCTATTATATTCCTTGGGTCGACAATGTTTTGGATACGGTGTCTACACCTGCCGCCATGATTGCAGGCACGCTCGCGACTATGGCCGCCAGCAGCGGTGAAATGTCACAGTTTGCCAGCTGGGCGGCAGCGATTATTGTCGGTGGCGGTACCGCAAGTGCAGTTCAGTTAAGTACGGTGGCTGTTCGTGGGGTTTCTACTGCAACGACAGGTGGAATTGCCAATCCTGTGGTATCTACAGGGGAGTGGATCGGTGCGTTAATGCTATCTGTTTTGTCGTTTATCGTTCCCGTATTGGTGGTGATTGTTGGCTTGATTGCATTGGTATGGTTAGTGAGTTGGCTACGTTTAAAAAAAGAAATAACATAAGCAGTTCCCCTTTATAAATTTTCCTTTCCTGGATATTCCTGAGGTAATTTTTTGAAAATATTTTTAAAAATGAATCGCTAAAATTTGTTTTAAAAATGGTTGATTTTTACCCAATAAAGGCATAATTATATTATGGAATTAAATCCATAATTTTTATATGGGGTTATTTATGGTTCGACTTTATAAAAATTATTCGGGGAACTATCAATGATCAAATTTATTGTAGATGAACAACCTGCAGCTAAGGACATACATTATATACACAATGCCACACTGGGCTGCGAAGACCTGCCAAAAAGCGATGACCAGATTTTGATTGGCTATTTCGCAAATTCCGAGCTGGCTTATAAACGCGCAAGAATGAACTGGCCAACAGAAAAGGTGGAAGGTTGTAGTAAGTGCTGTACGGAATAACTCAAATCTAAAATCGGAAACTCTGCCGGATTGGTGGAGTTTTTTATTGGATTGCTTATTGATTTGACTGTTGAAAATGAAGATTTTAATCAAGCATAAAGTTTTGCATAAATATCGGAAAATATAGCAATTTTGCATCCGACAGAATTCAACGTTTAAGGATTCACATAAGGCCCCATTACGCTAGAATTTTATCATTAAAAATGGTTGAAAATTAACCAATAAACCTCCATCTAAAACACTAGATTCAATGTATTTGGGACAGTGCAATTGCAACATTATCTTGATCTGAACCACGACTCTGGTTTGGCCAATTACGAGATTGGTAACGAGTTTATTCGCGTGCAATTCAAGAAAACCTCGAAAGTCTATACTTACAGCTATAGCAGTGCCGGTTATCAGCATGTCGAAAACATGAAACAGCTGGCCGAGTATGGCGATGGTTTAAATGCCTATATCAATCAAAATGTTAAACAGTTGTATGTTCGATAAATGGCTGGGAATTTAGCTGTAGTTTTTGATTAAACTTGGTTGATGAGTTAAGCAATAATGGTTTAGCTTTTTTGGTTAGATGTGATTCGGCAGCCTTATTTTTAAGCTTGGCATACTGTTGCCTTAAAATGAGTCTAAAAAGATTAAGGGAATTAATTTAAAACTAAGCTTTGCCTGCCAAAATAATGATCAGCTGTAAGCGTCCATTTGAGCTTGGAAATTATCATCACTTCGCAGGTATTGCATCATCGATTTAACAGAGGGTATGGGGTATGAACGGAAGAACAGAATGTCAAACATGCATGGTCTGCAAGAAAAGCTTTCCTAAAAAAAGCCTGATTCCGATCGGAACCATTCGTAAAGTCATTACAGAGGAAATTGCCAAGGATTTTCCAGGTTGGTCAGCTGGCGAATTTATCTGCCGAGCCGATTTAACCAAATACCGTATGCAGTATGTGCAGTCCATATTGAAATCTGAACAAGGTGAAGTCACTGATCTGGAATATGAAGTGTTGAACAGTATGCAACAACATGAGCTGATCAGCAAAAACATAGAGAACAAGCTCGACCAGAATTGGACTTTTGGAGAAAAACTGGCCGATAAAATTGCAAGTTTTGGCGGTAGCTGGACCTTTTTGATCTGCTTTGCCATTTTCCTGGCCCTGTGGATTTTGGTCAATACTGTGGTAATGGTGAAACATCCTGCCGATCCATATCCATTTATTTTATTGAATTTAATGTTGTCCTGTCTGGCAGCCATTCAAGCGCCGGTCATCATGATGAGCCAAAACCGACAGGAAGCCAAAGACCGTTTGCGTTCGCAAAATGATTATCAGGTCAACTTAAAAGCAGAACTGGAGATTCGACATTTACATGAGAAACTTGATCATCTTTTAATGCATCAGTGGGATCGTCTGGCAAAAATTCAGGAAATACAACTGGATTTACTATCGGAAATGACCAAGAAAAAATAGCAGTCGATGAACGTAGCTAATTTTCAATACTGCAATCCAGGAGTGCGGAGAAAAAATTGCAATCTAGGCGGCTTTAACGCAATAAAAAGCAATCTTTTGTCTTAAATTGGGAAATATTTTTATAAATTTAGATTAAGCGGGAAAAAATTCTGAAAATGATCAAAATTAAAATATCTTCGGAAATTAATCCCGCAGCAGATTGGCTATTCTATATCTCAAGGGTGATAGGGATCGAAAAGAGTAGCTTGCTGCCAGTTGCGTATAACGCCAGTGTAGTACTTACCCACAAGGTCTTGATTCGGCTTAGGACGCTATAGATTACCAATTTATAGGCACAGGGTTATAACTTACAAAGTTATAATGGTTGAAGTAAACCATAGATGTTTTCCCTCATCCCCTTAAAAAATTCTCCAGTAAATAAACCTATTAAAAAATTATTAAAAATCAAATTGATTATATTGAAATTACATTCAAAAAACCTGATACAAATCAGTTGTTCATTTTAGTTTATTAAATCTGCTAATTTAGAAATCATAAGCAAGTACCCAGGCGGTCAATAAAAATGTCGAATTATGATTTTTGGAGTCGTTTTTTTCTTTGTTCCTTACTTATTAATTACATCATATTAATGATCTGGTTTTTGGTCTTTATTTTTGCCCGTCAATGGATGAAACAGGTACATGGCAAATGGTTCCAACTTTCCGATCCGACCTTTGATGCCATTCATTATGCAGGCATGGCAGTGTATAAGATTGGCATTTTATTGCTGAATGTGGTGCCGTTTCTGGCCCTCTATCTCATCCACACATCCTAAGCCGGATCGAATAATTTAAAACACAGAGTATGTGGCTAGATCATCTTTAAACAGCAGTTTTTAAGCGGATAAAAACACGACAAACCGAATAGAAAAACAAGCAAAAAAGGAGTTCGGGGAGCATGAATCAATTCAAACCTGCACTGATTTTAGGTGTTTTTATTTGTTTGGGGATGATTATTGCAGGATGGATTCTGGGCAGTAGTGCGGTCAAAATTAAACAATATGAACGTATAGTTTCGGTCAAAGGATTATCTGAACGTGAAGTAAAAGCCGATGTGGCGGTATGGCCGATTCGTTTTAGCTCGGCCAGTCAGGACCTGACCCAGCTCTATGACACGATGGAAATACACACCCAGCAAATTCAGGCATTTTTAAAAGCCGAGGGTTTTACTGCGCAGGAAATTACCACGGCAGCTCCAGTCACGACCGATAAATACGCGCAGCAATATGGCGGCGATGCCAATGTGGCACTGCGTTATACTGCACATCAAACCATTACTGTCTATACTCATAAAATAGATGCAGTCAGGGCTGCACAAAGTCGTATGGTGGCCTTGGGTAAAAAGGGCATTGCCTTTGGCGGAGATGATGCGGGTCAGCGCACCGAATATTTATTTACCAAGTTAAATGATATTAAACCGGCCATGATTGAGCAGGCGACGCAAAATGCCCGCAGTGTGGCAGAAAAATTTGCTGCAGATTCTAAAAGCCGTTTAGGAAAAATCAAGGCGGCCAATCAGGGGCTGTTTAGTATTGAAGATCGCGACAGTAATACGCCGTATTTAAAGAAAGTTCGTGTGGTGTCCACAGTAGACTATTATCTCGCCGATTAAACCGAGCAAAAAAATACAGGCAGGCATAGGATTTAATTTGAAGACAAATTCCAGTAATCCTGTTTTTTATGCAATAAAAAATCTTTATTTTAAGCGGGAAGATAAAAAATTCTTTTCATCCTGCATTTAAAGAAAATAATTTCCAGAATTAATAAAAAATTAAAAAACTGAGGAAATTAATCCCGGCCGTCTTTAACTAATATATGTCTCAAGGGTGTGATAAGGGATCGAAAAGAGCAGATTGCTGCCAGTTACGTACAACGTCAGTGCAGTACTTACCCACAAGGTCTCGATTCGGCTTAGGACGCTATAGATCACAAGTTTATAGGCTATAAGATCATGACTTACAAAGCATGATAGTTGAAGTAAACCACAATGTTTTCCCTAACCCCCTAAAAAATTTTTCCAAACAATAAAAAATAACAATTCTTTTTCTTTTCCTTTATTTAATCTGCATCAAATTTTATTCAACTAAATGTGCATTGCATCATTAAAATTATACTTATCAATTGATATAAATTAATTTTCCATCAACAAACAAAATAGTCGGCTGAAAAAACTCTTGCTAGAATAAAATTCAAGTATTTTAAATGAGCCAATAACAATGAAAAAATACGAATTGGAAATTCGTCATCCGCAGCACTTGAGTGAGCAGGATGCTGAAGCTTTAGGATTATTTGAAAGTTCAGAAATATTAAGCCAATTCGATGCAATTAACTGGCGTCGCCAACTGGTTTCGCAGCTGGAAATGAACGGGGCCATTACCAGCTTTACCGTAACCGATAGTGATACCCAGCAATGCCTGCGCCTTAGCCTGAATGCCTATTCGGCTTCCGATCAGCTGGCATTTAAACTGGACAGTGATATTGAAATTATCACCCCGCAAAAGGATTTTTTTGGCCTCATCACTTTAAAAAACAAGGATTATGTGGCTTTTACACAGCTCAGTCTGGATCAGGCCAGAGCATACCTAAACCATTTTTTAAATGGCCAGTTAGACATCCTGAAAGACAGCTATAAAACCACGCTGGAAAAACCCGGTCAGCCATAATTTTAGCGCGACCTAGCAGCATTGACAGCTGTAACAGAGATTGTTATTTTGCGCCCATTCTCCCAGATGCCGTATTGTGCCATGCCCATCAACGACAACTTCGTGTATATGCCGCCTCAGGAACCGCTCGCTATTGTCTATGAAGATGAAGACCTGGTGGTCATTGAGAAACCGGCCGGGTTGTTGTCCGTTCCGGGACGTTTGCCTGAACACCATGACAGTGCTTATTGTCGTGTATTGGAACAGTACCCGCATGCCAAAATTACCCACCGTTTAGATATGGCAACCTCGGGTATTTTGATGTTTGCCAAACACCGTGAAGCAGAAGTGGCTGTCAGTAAAATGTTTCAGGCGCGTACGGTACAAAAAAACTATATTGCGCTGGTTCAAGGCAAACTCGAAGCCGAGGGCAGGGTTGACGTACCCTTAATTACCGACTGGGAAAACCGGCCTCGTCAGATTGTGCATTTTGAGTTGGGAAAACCTGCCCAGACCCTGTATCAGGCTTTGCAATATTCTGAAACGGACGATATCACCCGGGTACTGCTGACCCCGATTACCGGGCGTTCACATCAGCTGCGGGTACATATGCAATATATCGGACATCCGATTACCGGTGACAAGCTCTATCATCCCGCACCGCAGCAAAGCCCGTTAAAGCGTATGGCTTTACATGCCAGTTATCTGGCTTTTAAACAGCCTTTAACTGGAGCAGAGGTTGAAATTAAGGTCACAGTACCTTTTTAATCTGGGCATTTAAATTTAATTTTTTTGATTTTTCCTTAATTTTAATAATAAGTTACATATATGGTGTGGTGAATCTCTTCTTCTTGTTAGCCAACTGATTTATGATGATGGAAATCTTAAAATAATAAAAAAATGCGATCATTCGCACCCAATATCCCTTTTTCTAGTGATTGATAAACAACCTAATAATAACTACTTTGTCACATTTCTTTTGGAAAATAATTATAATGATTTATCTATATATCCTAACCACCATGGTTTTGGTGGGATTGCTGTATCAGGCCATCATTCGAATAAGAAACAAACAACTTAACCTTGAATCGCTACAGGTGAATCTGGATCGCACGCGAAATAATCTGGCAGACCATGAACAGCAAAATGATGCATTACATCATCAGCTGAATACTTACCGTATAGAGATTGGCAATTTAAAAAACAGGGTGGAAAAGCTTACTCAATATCAAGAGGTTTTAGATACTGAACATTATATTGCAGAGCGAAAAAGCCAGGTCGAAAGCTTTGTCGAAGCCACTAAAATTGAAGCAGAGTTTATGCTAGAAAAAATCAAGGCAGAGATTGAAAATACCCGGCTTTATCTGAAAAAGTTAGAAAAAAATAGCCGGCTTAACCTGGAAGCTGAAGCCAGAGAACGCTTGGGCGCTTTTTATAACCAAGCAGTTGAACAAGAGAACTTGGCAGCCATTTCGAAAGCCTTGGAAAACAAGATTCATGGGTATGGCATTCAGTATTTATATCCTGCACAAAAATTTTTGGATCAATTGATTGATGGCTATGATGAAATACATGCCGTGCAGCAGCTAAAAGAAGTCCGTCGTAAAATCAAAAATGCTATTGCAGCAAATACTGTGGGCCAATGTGATTATGTCGAGGAAAATCGCAGAATTTCTGCCATCGCTTTGGTTACGCAGGTGTTTAACAGCAAAGCTGACCTGTATTTATCGCAATTAGACCCTGACACTGTGGGAGAATTTATTCAGGCGCTGCAAGATGACTTTATCCTGATCAATCATTATGGAGTCGCGTTCAGTCATGCGCGAATTCATGAATCGTTTTTAAAGTTACGCCTGGAAGAGTTTAAACTGGCCGCCCTGGTTCTAGCGTTCAAGGCAAAGCAACAGGCTGAAACAGGTGAATTACAGAGACAGAAGATCGCAGGCTAGAAAATTTTACCTGTTGAAAAATATAAATTTATAGAAAAATATATTGGTCGCGAGTACGAGTACCGTGATTAATTCGATAAACTGAAACAAACTTGAGCTAATCTGTATTGCATGATATAGCTGGTATCTAATTACAATAAGGAAGCCCTCCATGACACGCGATTTTGAACAATTTCCAGATGATGAAAATGGTAATGTGCTTTGGCAAATGGCTGAAGATGGCGACGACCTGACTGAAGCGCATGAAATTGAATTTTCCATAGCTTTTCAGATTGAAGAACAGGCACAAAAATGTGCACTCTATTTGCTCAAAGAAGAACAAAAAATCAGTCTGTTTGAAGATGAAGAAGCCGATACGGTCGAGTGGATTATCACTATTTATGTGTATATGGAACCTGAATATTCAGATATTGTCGATCTGGAAGAATGGTTCACTAAAATCGCTACGCAATATGGGGGTGAATATGATGGCTGGGGTTGTATGGCTTATGTCTATGAAGATGAAAGCAACGATGAAGATTGGAATGATGAAATAAAAAGTTAATTCAAATTAGTGAAGAGTATTTTTAAAATGGTATATATCATTCATTCAGGCTAGCTAAAAATTGCTTGTGTTCAATGAGATACCATAAAACCCTGACAGTGCAAACCGTTAGGGTTTTTTAATGCCGGATATTTGGCAAAGAATAAAAAAATAAGCAGCTTGAACTGAAAGTAGTATGAGCAGAATAGGCATTAATTACAGTAACCCTATAGAATTTCAGCACATAAAATTTTAAATATAAGATTAAGGATCAAAATAATAAGGATATTAAGGTGAATGAGCAAAAAATGCTAAATTCAGAATCTCCATTACCTCCTGTAAATAATCAAGATCCGACCAGGCATGTTTTACGTATAATGGCGGGGTTTGTGATTGCTGCGCTGATTATTTTAGCCCTGTATTTTGGAAAAGATATTCTGATTCCTTTGGCGCTGTCGGTGCTGTTGGCATTTTTACTTGAGCCTTTAGTGTCACGCTTGAAAAAATGGGGCTTACCGCAACTGCCATCAATTGCACTTGTGGTGCTGTTTGCTTTAAGTGTCATAGGGGGCGCTGCAACTTATCTGGGCTATCAGCTGGGGAATTTAAGTCAGGAGTTGCCGCAATATCAGGACACGATTAAACAAAAACTCAATTCGGTAAAAAGCTTTACTTCCGGGCCAAGTGTATGGGACGGTGCCATCAAAACCATTGACACGGTGGAAAGTTCAATAGAGGACGTAGCTCCAGTTGAAAAAAACGAGGGGGTGCAACAGGTACAGGTGGTCGGGCAGGAAGCCAGTACTACGGAAACGGTCATGCAGTGGGGTGAGAGAATCTTTCATCCCTTAGCCACAGGAGGTATTGTTTTTCTGTTTGTGGTGCTGATTTTACTCAGTCGCAAAGACTTGCATGACCGGTTGTTGAAATTGCTGGGTGGCAATTTAAATGTCGGTACAGATGCACTGGATGATGCAGCAGATCGGATTGGAACCTATTTGCGGATGCAGCTGCTGGTGAATGTCACTTTCGGCATTCCTATGGCTTTGGGCTTATGGCTGATTGGTGTGCCCGCTGCGATTATGTGGGGCATTGTCGCGATAGGAATGCGCTTTTTACCCTATGTCGGGCCAATGATCTCGGCCTTATTTCCCATTACCTTGGCATTTGCGGTTGATCCGGGCTGGAATATGGTGCTCTGGACCATTGGGCTCATTTTATTACTCGAGCTGATTAGTAATAATGTGATAGAACCGTGGTTGTATGGTGAAAGTACCGGTCTTTCCACTTTGGCGATTATTCTTGCGGCAACATTCTGGACCACGCTATGGGGGCCTGCTGGATTGATTCTCTCCACACCATTGACGGCATGTTTACTGGTATTGGCTCACTATATTCCAGCATTGGGGTTTATCAAAACCCTGATTGGCAGCGAACCGGCACTGACGCCACCAGAACGGTTTTATCAACGCTTGGTTGCCGATGAAGTAGAAGATGCTCTTGAGGTTGCACAGGATTATATTCAACAAAAATTGCCGAAAAAGCCCAGTGAAGAAGTTGTCATTCGTAAGGTAAATGCCTTTTATAACGATGTCGCCATCCCCGCCATGCGTTTGTTTTCACAAGGACATAATACCGAAGCAACTGCTGAGCACCGTTTAAGAATGCATCAAGGCTTGAAGTTGTTTAATCATGATTTCCAGCAAAAGTATCCGGCTCCGCAGACAGCTGATCCAGTGCAAGTGGTGTGCTTGGGCGCGCGTTGGGAAATTGATGGATTGGCATCTTCCATGTTGGCACATGGTTTAAGCTTAAGAAAAATTGCAGTGCAAAGCCATAATGAAGTCCTGATTCAATCCAAAATAGATGTGCTTGAATCCTTACCAGAACATACTCAGATACTTTGCATTTCCATATTTCATCGGCACCCTTTGGCACAAATCCGCTTGTTGAATCATCGCATCCGTAAACGTCTGCCGAATATTAAAATTATTTTTGCCACCTGGGGCAATCTCAGCGATGAATTACGGGACGAGATTCAAAACCGTTTTCAACCGGATGCAGTGGTCTCCACGGTAAATGAATTGATGTTGGGCATTGATGCGCTGATGCTACAACAAGGTCAAAACCCTGCACGTGAATTGCTTGCGGAAAATGAACCGGAACGCTTGGCGGCTTTGCATGAACTGCAATTGCTTCAACCTGAAACTTTACTGATTTATCAGCAGTATATTGAAGAAGCCTGTCAGGCATTTAACGTGAAATATGCGCAAATTTCCCTGGTGGATGAAACATGGGTGAATACCCCAGCCAGCCCGCTGGCAGATGAAAATCAAAATCCTATAGAGGCCGGAATTCCTCGCGAGGAATCCATTTGTACCCATTTAGTCCATCAAAATGAGGCCCTCATTATTGAGGATATAGACCGAGATCCGCGTTTTAAGCATAACCCGGAGTTAAACAGAAATAAAATCAAGTCGTATGCTGGTGTACCTTTACGCACTAAACAGGGTCTGGTCTTAGGTAGTTTCTGTATTCTGGATAAACAGGTCCGGCAGATGAGTGAAGATGATTTGGCGTTATTAAACCAGCTTGCAGATGATTTAATTCAAACACTGACGAGTGATAAGGCACAAACACAAAAGTTAGAGGAAATCGTCAAGTTGCAACAGGCCCAGGGTGAATCTCTTCACGATGTTTTGAGCTAAAAGCAACACTCATCCTCTTGGAAAATGAGTGTGATCTTCCGGCAAAGCATAAGCAGGAAACTTAGAAAGTTAAATAATTTTTCAATTTCTGATTTGCACTATTTTTCACGTCAGGCGCCTTTCACGAGGTCCGCATGTCGTATTTACCAAAGACCCTCAAAGCGTTAACTAATAAATTAACTTGTAAAGCAAACTTCCTTGCTAGATTAGTACATAAATTTTAAAACATTTTATCCCTATTCAGAGAATGAAAAAGGAGCACGGCATGCCAGTCAATACTTATGTGACTTATCGTCCAGAGGTAGAGCAAAAACAGGAAAATGAAGAAGAAGATATTGAATATATTGTAGAGCATATGGCGCAAACCAATAGCAAGGTTTTCGACAAGCATCGTCATGCGGTTCGAGATGCACATGCTAAATCTCACGGTTTTTTGAAAGGAATTTTGACTATTCCGGAAAACCTGCCAGATCACCTGGCGCAGGGGATTTTTGCCCATCCTGGTTATTATGACGTCATTGTGCGTCTGTCTGCCGCTCCGGGAGATTTACGCAGTGATAAAACCCCAGCGCCTCATGGTTTTGCCCTTAAAATCTTGAATGTACCGGGGGAGCGCTTATTGCCAGAAGATCCAAGTGATGGAAAAAATCAGGATTTCCTGATGGTCAATATTCCGGTGCTGGCTTTTGGGACAGTACGCAAATATATGCAAATGCTGCCTTTTATCACTGAAGCAGAAAGGGCGCCTGAACTGGTCATGCGTGGCCTGCGCGGAGTCATGTGTGGAGTAGATCATCTAGTTAATCGTGCGGGCTTGCCAGCATCTGCCACTTTAAAAGGTCTGGCACGTAGTCAGCATCATGTACTGGGAGAAACCTATCACACTATGGCGGCTCTTCGTTATGGCAATTATATTGCCAAATTGAGTGTGGCACCTGAATCTGAATCGGTAAAGCAGTTGACCGGTTTGCAAATGCAAATTCAGGATGATTCCAGCATACGGGATCTGGTACAGGATTTCTTCCGGCGTAATGCTGCCGATTATGTGATTCGCGCCCAGCTCTGTACCCATTTGGGCCGTATGCCTGTTGAAGATGCGGCTGTGTTGTGGGATGAAGAGGAGTCACCGCAGCAAGTTATTGGCACTTTACATTTTCCGCAGCAAAATACGTTTAGTCCGGCACGTCGGGTTTATTCAGATGACGTGCTGTCATTTAATCCTTGGCATGGGGTAAAGGAACACCAGCCTTTGGGTTCTATTATGCGTGTACGTATGCAGGCCTATGAACGTTCATCCTGTTTCCGGCACTGTATGAACACTCAGCCTCGTACAGAACCGAATCATATTGATGACATGCCGGATTAAATATCTAAAGCTGGATTTCAGGTTTAGGCTAAACAAAACCTGCTTGAATGCAGCTGTTTTGGATCTATAATATTTTCGAATATGTATGGATTTCTGAAAAACAAGAATTTGAAAATCCTGATTTATATTGGGCTACAACCAGGCATGGTCATTAATTAACAGCAATACACTCTAATTTTAAAATAACAATAACATGAGGTCGCGACATGAGTGAAAGCAATACAGTAAAACTGCATCGGGTATTTAGCGCACCGCCAGAACGGGTATTTAAGGCATTTATTGATCCGGATGCTTTGGTCAAATGGATGGCGCCACATGGTTTTACTGCCAAGGTTCATCATCTGGATGCCAAAGTCGGTGGGACTTATAAAATGTCCTTTAGTAATTTTTCTACCGGGTCTAGCCACTCCTTTGGTGGCACTTATCATGAGATCATTCCAAACCAATTGTTGCGCTATTCCGACCAGTTTGATGATCCAAATTTACCCGGAAACATTGAAGTGACCATTCAATTAAAAGCAGTTTCCGTAGGAACAGAGCTGCACATTACCCAGTCCGGTATTCCAGACGTGATTCCTGTGGAAGCATGTTATCTGGGCTGGCAGGAATCCTTGCAACTGCTGAGTTTACTGGTTAGTCCGGAAATTCCAGATCAGTAGCCTTGAGATGAACATTCAAATCAAACGTGTCTATGCAGAAGCTTTGCCTTCAGACGGCAAACGGATTTTGGTCGATCGGCTGTGGCCCAGAGGTATTAAATATAGACAGAGTTTCTACGGCAAATGCGGCAGATGACCCAGCAGGAAAAAATCAGCCTCATCACTGCGGCAAAAAGTGAAGACTATAACCATGTGATTGTACTCAAACAGGTTTTAGAAGAAAGCTAAAATTATCTGATGAGTAGTTTTATTCCATAATTTAAATAAGGTTTTAGCATTAGACTGGCTGCTAAAGTGTTATAGTAGAATTTTTGAGGTTTTTTATGTCTTTGCCAAATTGCCCCAAATGTAATTCAGAATATACTTATGCAGATGGCGATTTGCTGATTTGCCCGGAATGCGCGCATGAATGGAAAGAGGGGGAAGGCAGTACTGAGCAAACTGCGATGATTAAAGACGCAAATGGAAATGTGCTTGCTGATGGCGATACCGTTACCCTGATTAAGGATTTGAAAATTAAAGGTTCTTCTTCTGTGATTAAAGTAGGAACCAAGGCGAAGAACATTCGTTTATTAGCTGACTCAAGCGATGGTCATGATCTTGACTGTAAAGTTGATGGGTTTGGTGCAATGAAATTAAAATCTGAATTT
>NZ_DJDC01000185.1:20238-32655 GCF_002430855.1 Acinetobacter sp. UBA5934
ATTAACAGCCTCAAAGCTCTGGCAATATGCCGGAGCTTTTTTTATGAAGTAATGACTCCATGAATTATCATGTTGCTGGTTTTATCAGAAGCATGGTTGATTCAGCATTGAGAAATCTATTTTAGGATTGAGCCATCATCATGCTATAACCCCAGTCACTCATTTTAAAGAATTTTTGTTATGCCGCATATCCATCTTGAATATTCAGACAATCTAGAAAATTTTGCACCCAAACCCGTTTTGCTTGCCTTAAACCAGGCGCTGGTTGAGGGTGCTTATGTCGGAGCTGCGAATGAGCTAAAAAGCCGTGCCATTTGCCAGCATGATTTTGTCATTGGTTTAGCAGATGCTTCGCAGGCCTATGTGCATGCAAAAGTTTCTTTATTGAGCGGACGTAGTGTGGAATTACAGCAGCAAATTGCTCAAGTGATTCTGCACACACTCGAACGGCACATGCCTGCGCAAAGCCAAGTCAGTGTACAGATTTGTGTGGAAATATTAGAAATGCAGAAAGCCACTTATTCTAAGAAAATTATCTAAAAGCTGATAAAGGTCAAGAGCCTAAATTTTTATTTATCCTGTTGATATTTATTTGGATTTAATGAATTTAAGCCAAATTTAGCTGAGTAAGATCAGTTTTTATGGTATTTGGCTTAAAGATACTATTGATTACAAAATAACCACATTTGAAAACTGAAATTTATTTATATTTTATAAAAAAAGATTTGCTGAAAAACAAAAATAATGAAGTTCTTATAAATTAACAATAATAAAGGGGATTCAACATGGCCGGATGGTATGAAATCAGTCAAGTAGACGACGGACAGTATCGTTTTGTATTAAAAGCGCGAAATGGAGAAGTTATTCTCACCAGTGAATTATATAAGGCAAAAGCCTCTGTACACATTGGTATTGAATCGGTTCAGAGAAATAGCCTGAATGAGAGCCGTTATGAACGCTTAGAAGCCAAAAATGGTAAGCCTTATTTTAAATTAAAGGCGGTGAATCATCAGATTATTGGTATCAGCCAATTATATTCGAGCGATCAATCCCGTGAAAAAGGCATAGAGTCAGTGAGAAACAACGGCTCAACCACCAGAATTAAGGAACTGATTGCCTAGTCTGAATAGGTAAATGAAATAAAGCATGTAGTAATACATGCTTTATTTTTTGTAATAACGAAAAGTCTATAATTTATCTAAAATTAGTCCTGAATGAACTGATCTCAGGCTTCAATTGCTGACTGTTTTAAAAGCGCTTAGGAATTTTCTGGCCATTCGGTACAGGTGATTCTGCTTTTTTAAGTACCCCAAACAGCCAGGTTTCGGCATGGTTGACGGCCTGTTTTAGATCATCACCTTGCGCTAAACGGCCGGCAATGAAGCTTGCCAGTGAACAACCTGAACCGTGATATTCACCTTCAAGGCGAGGGCAGCGGGTTTCAGACACCAGTTCACCATTGATGAATAAAGCATTGCGGATATAGTCGGGAGTAGCTTCGTGTCCGCCTTTTACTAAAACGGCTTTGGCACCCATGGCAAAAAGCTGGGCTGTGGCCTGGTCGATATCTTTAATCCCGGTTAATGCACGAAGCTCTACCGTATTCGGCGTCAGCACAGTCGCAAGCGGAATCAGTTCGACAAAAGCTTTGACCAGTGTGGCTTGATCGCCCAAAGAACCGCCACTATTGGCTACCAGTACCGGATCCAGCACATATAAATATTCAGGATGTTCACGTAGAAATTCGGCTAAAGCGGCAATATTGTCCGTGGTTCCTAACATGCCGGATTTCACGCATTTAATCGGTAAATCTCCCACCACTGCATGCGCCTGAGCCAAGAGTAATTCTTTTGAAGTGGCTTCAAAGCCAAACACCTGTTGCGAGTTTTGAATGGTCAGGGCAGTACAGGCAATTGCCGCATGTGCACCACTTTGACCAATCGCTTCAATATCTGCCTGCAAGCCAGCTCCACCGGATGGATCTAAACCAGAAAAGCAAAGTACAGTAGGGCGCACAATGAAGTCCTTCATTCGTAAAATTTGCGTTAGTATAGGCAACTTTGAGCCAAGTCTCGATAGTATTTGTTAAGTAAAAATTTAAGTTGAAGGATCGGTTGGTGATTAAGAATATTTTGATTGATTTAGATGGCACATTAACTGATCCCAAAGTGGGGATTACCACTTCGGCACGTTACGGTTTGGCCAAAGTGGGGCATCCGATTGCCGATGATGTCAATATCGACTGGATTATTGGCCCACCCTTGCAGGCATCTTTGGCGAAAATTTTAAATGTTGCAGTGGATGATGTTCTGGCTGAACAGGCCCTGATGGGCTATCGCGAACGTTTTGCTGTGACGGGTTTATATGAAAATCATGTTTTTGAAGATGTAGCTGCAACTTTGCAAACCTTACAGCAAAAGGGTTTTCGTTTGTATTTGGCTACGGCAAAACCTCAAATCTATGCCAAACAGATTTTGGAACATTTTGATTTACTGCAATATTTTATATATGCCTATGGCAGTGAGCTGAATGGTGAGCGTACCAATAAAGCGGAGCTGATTGCCTATATTCTTGAAAAGGAAAAGTTAGATCCAGCTGAATGTGTGATGGTGGGTGATCGCGAGCATGATATTTTTGGCGCTCGCAGCAATGGTATAGACACGATTGCAGTGGACTATGGTTATGGTTCTGACGCAGAACTGACTCAGGCAAAACCTAAAGCACGGATAGCCAAATTTTCCGATCTGCTTCAATTTTTTTGATCACTCAATTCAAGCAAGTAGTTCCTTTAGTATCTCCCCTGAATCAAGCTTTTTGGACCGTTAACGCAAATCCAGATAAAAACTTTCCTTCACTTCTTCCATCACAATATAACTGTGTGAGGAAGCGGAGGAGGGAAGCTTTTTCAACAGATCCCCTAAAAGACGCCGATAAGCACTCATTTCTTTGAGGCGGGCTTTGACCAGATAATCAAATTCCCCGGAAATTAGATGACATTCCAGAACTTCAGGAATTTCCACCAAGTCACGTGCTACCTGATCGAACACATCGCCTGATTTGGCTGATAGTTTGATTTCTAAAAACACCAGCAAGTTGCGATCGACCAATTGCGGGTTCAGCCGCGCGTAATAACCCATGATGATGCCATCGCGTTCCAGACGTTTAACCCGCTCCGAACAGGGCGTGGTAGACAGGTTAACGCGAGACGCCAATTCGCTAATCGCAATCCGTCCATCGCGCTGCAAAATATCTAAAATCTGCTGATCTATACGGTCTAGTTTACGCATTATGATTTTCCTTTTTTTAGAATTTTTTCGCGACAAAACTATCAAATTACCTAGATTATAGTGCTTAAAACAGTGAAAAAAACTATCAATCAAAAAATATACTAGTGAAATAAACTAATATGCGTTAGGGATAAGCAATGCGTGTAATTGTCTTAGGTAGTGGTGTCATTGGCGTTGCAAGTGCGTATTACCTCGCACAACAGGGAGCAACCGTTACTGTCCTGGACCGTCAAGCGGGTCCAGCTGAAGAAACCAGTTTTGCCAATGCGGGTCAAGTTTCGCCGGGTTATTCGACCCCGTGGGCGGCGCCAGGTATTCCATTTAAAGCAGTCAAATGGATGTTCCAGCATCATGCACCGCTCGCCATCAATATGGATGGCAGCATGTGGCAATTACAGTGGATGGCGCAGATGCTCAAGAACTGCAATCCACACAGTTATGCAATTAATAAAGAGCGTATGACGCGGGTGGCGGAATATAGCCGTGACTGCCTCAGAGAGCTGCGTAAAGAGACTGGCATTCATTATGAAAACCGTTCTAAAGGCACTTTGCAAGTTTTTCGTAATGAAGCGCAACTAGACATGGTGCAACGTGACATTCAGGTGTTAAGAGAATGTGGTGTTGAGCATGAACTCTTGCTCAAAGATGATCTAGCCAAAGTGGAACCGGCTTTGGAATTTGCCACAGATAAATTGGTTGGTGGCCTGCATCTGCCAAATGATGAAACCGGCGACTGCTACTTATTTACCAATGCGCTGGCAAACTTGGCCAAAGAGCTCGGTGTAGAGTTTAAGTTCAACCAAAACGTCGAAAAACTGGTGGTTGAAGGCGATGACATCAAAGGTGTGGTGGTAAATGGACAAGTCCTCACCGCAGACCGTTATGTCCTGGCTTTTGGCAGTTATTCACGTGATTTCCTCAAACCGTTGCAGCTGAACCTGCCGGTTTATCCGGTGAAAGGCTATTCACTCACCATTCCAATTGTCGACCCTGCATTTGCACCGCAGTCTACGGTGCTGGATGAGACTTATAAGATTGCAATTACCCGTTTTGACCAGCGTATCCGCGTTGGAGGTATGGCTGAACTGAGTGGCTTTAATCATGGTCTGAATCAGGACCGCCGTGCAACTCTGGAAATGGTCACTAAGGATTTATTCCCGGGTGGAAACCTGGCAGAAGCAACCTTCTGGACCGGTTTGCGTCCAATGACGCCGGATTCTACCCCGATTATCGGCGCAACGCGTTTTAAAAACCTGTTCCTCAACACCGGTCACGGCACGCTGGGATGGACCATGGCCTGCGGTTCAGGCAAGCTCATCAGTGACCTGGTCATGAATCATCAACCGGATATCAGTACCGAAGGTCTATCGATCCAACGTTATCCTTCAGCTGCCTAAGACATATTCGGACATATAGATTCAAGGAAGAACAACATGCCACGTCCCATTACTGCAGTGATTCATAGCCAGTCACTGCAGCACAATTTAGATGTTGCCCGTACCAAAATGCCGAATAGCCAAGTCTATGCGGTGGTGAAAGCCAATGCCTATGGTCATGGTATTGAGCGCGTTTATCAAGCTTTCAAGTCTGCCGATGGTTTTGCACTGCTCGATTTGGCAGAGGCGAAACGCATTCGTGCCCTAGGCTGGAAAGGCCCCATCTTATTGCTTGAAGGCATTTTTTCCGAGCAAGACCTGTTTGACTGTGATGAGCTGAATTTGAGTTTCACTATCCATAGCCAATATCAGATTGAATGGTTGGCCCGATTCCCCAGAGCAGCGCAGTTTGATGTGTATTTAAAAATGAACAGTGGCATGAACCGTCTGGGTTTTGCGGCTGTTCATTACCGTGACATCTGGCAACAATTATCTCAACTGCCTAACATTAAAAGCATCACTCACATGATGCATTTCTCCGATGCAGACGGTGAGCGTTTAGGACGCGACGGCATTGAACATCAGTGTCAAATCTTCGATGCCATCACACAGGATTTACCGGGCGCGCGTTCCGTATGTAACAGTGCTGCCATTCTTCGCCATGCAGACTTAAATTCAGATGTGATCCGTAGCGGAATCATGTTGTACGGCAGTTCTCCCGATTTCCCTGCACATACGATTGATGACTGGAATTTGCAGCCTGCGATGAGTCTGCGCAGTGAAATCATTGCCGTGCAACAGCTTAAAGCGGGTGATAGTGTCGGTTATGGCTCGAGGTTTGTTGCCGAGCAGGAGATGCGTATTGGCATTGTGGCTTGCGGTTATGCCGATGGCTATCAGCGTCTGAGCAAAACCGGAACGCCAATCTTGGTCAATGGTCAGCGCAGTCATTTAGTCGGTCGCGTCAGTATGGATATGTTGGCGGTGGATTTAACGACTATTTCTGATGCGGGCGTGGGTAGTGAGGTGGTGCTCTGGGGGAAATCCTCCCAAGGGGCTGTACTCAGTATTGATGAGGTCGCAGCAGGTTCAGGCACCATTGGCTATGAGCTGATGTGTGCAGTCACGGCCAGAGTCAATTTTGTTCAAGATTAAGTTCTTGAAAATCAGATTATTTATTCAAATTATTGATACAAGGAAATGTATATGTCAGCTGACAACATTCAAAAATTCAACAGTAATGATGTCATGAGCGCTGTGACGGTATTTAATCAGGTGGTCTATCTTTCTGGACAGGTGCCGAAAAATACCGATAATGATGTGGCCGGTCAAACCCGTGAAATTTTAGCCACGATTGATGAACTGCTGGCTTTGGTTGGAACGGATAAATCCCGGCTGCTGTCTGCACAGCTTTATATTAAAAATCTCGCTGACTTTTCAACCGTCAATACCCTTTGGATTGACTGGATGAAAGGTTGTACTCCTCCTTCACGTGCCACCATTCAGGCAGATTTAGTCAATCCGGACTGGTTGATTGAAATTGCTGTGACGGCGGCACAGCCTTAATGTAAAAAATCTCCCCGTATGGCAGCAAAGCGGTTGCGACGGCTTTGTTGCCTAGCGTGTAAATGTCGCTGGTTGGGATGACTGGCAATGTAAAGCACATGGTTTACACGCAATCGTATGTTAAAAGGATGTTCAGTTATGACCACTACACCACGAGCAGACGATGTCCAGGCATCCTCGCATGAATTACAACGAAAACTGTCCAACCGTCACCTGCAACTCATTGCCATTGGTGGCGCGATTGGGACAGGCCTGTTTATGGGCTCAGGCAAAACTATCTCCCTGGCTGGGCCTTCAATTTTATTGATCTACATGATCATCGGTACCATGTTCTTTTTCCTGATGCGCGCATTAGGTGAAATTTTACTCTCTAACCTGCACTACAAATCCTTTATCGACATGGCGCATGACCTGATTGGTCCGGGTGCAGGCTACTATATCGGCTGGTCGTATTGGCTCGGCTGGGTGCTGGTCGGCATCGCAGACTTGGCTGCCATTATCAACTATCTTGGTTTCTGGCTGCCTGAAGGTATGGCTTTTACCCCATCAGGACAGGCCATGATCAGTGTGGCCTGCGTGTTGCTGGTGCTCGGGATTAATATGCTCGCTGTGCGTCTGTTCGGTGAAATTGAATTCTGGTTTGCCCTTATCAAGATTTTGGCCATTCTCGGGCTGATTGGTATTGGTGGCTTTATGGTGTTTAACCATTTTTATGCACCCAGTGGTTCGCTTGCCAGCTTTAGCAATGTCTGGTCACATGGCGGCATGTTCCCGCAAGGCGGCAGCGGATTCCTGGCCGGTTTTCAGATTGCCTTGTTCGCTTTTGTGGGCGTGGAACTGATTGGAACCATGGCGGCAGAAACCCAGGACCCTGAAAAAAACCTGCCTAAAGCAATCAACGCCATTCCAACCCGGATTATTTTGTTCTATGTCTTGTCGCTGTTCATCGTAATGTCGGTGACCCCGTGGAACCAGATTCCTGCGGATCAAAGTCCGTTTGTGTCGCTGTTCATGCATGCAGGCATTGGGGCAGCAGCCATTATCATGAATCTGGTGGTGCTGTCTTCGGTCATGTCTTCCATGAACAGTGGCGTGTTTTCAACATCGCGCATGCTGTTCGGTTTGGCGCGAGAAGGCCAAGCACCGCAAAAGCTGGCGCAGTTGTCTAAGCGTGCCGTGCCTGCAAAAGGCTTATTGTTCTCTTGTGCCTTTATTATGGCGGGCGCCGCGCTGCAATACTTTGTACCGAATACGGTTGAAGCCTTTACTTTAGCAAGTTCGCTGTGCGTGATTTTGTTTATCAGTATCTGGAGCATCATTATGGTGTGCTATATCCGTTACCGTAAACTGCGTCCGGAGCTGCATGCCAAGTCAACCTTTAAAATGCCGGGCGGAATCTGGATGTCTTATGTGGTACTGGTATTCTTGTTCTTTACTTTGATTATTTTAAGTCTGGAAGCCGATACCTTACGTGCCCTAATGATCAGTCCGATTTGGCTGATTATTTTGGCAGTCACCTATCAGCTGCTGTATAAACCACGGATGCATAAACGCAACAAGGAAATACTGAAACGCAATCAGGAAATGTTGAACTAAGTTTCTCTCAGATATAGTTTCTTTAAGATATAAAAAGCCTTCGATTTAGTAATGCTGATCAGTTAAGGAGTTTAGAAATAAACTCTTTAATTTTTTAATAATTTATGGCGGAGTCTTACCTTTTAAAATCAAACCCTTGTAGTTCATTTGTTACTTTGGTTTCGCCCAAAGTAACCAAAGGCATTTGTCATCCGCAAAATTCGTCAGCCTCTATCAACTAGAAAATTTGTCGCAGAAACAATCATTTTTTAATGTAGTCCGGCCTCAAACAGTTGCGGATGACTTTTCCACATATCAACTACAGTCATGAATTTAAAAAAGAAAATGCCAGTCAATTTCTTAACTGACTGGCATTACTTAGATTGAGGGCTTTTTTTGATGCTTAGAACACGGGTTTAACCACCACTAAGATCACCACTGCGAATAAAATGAACGTTGGCATTTCATTAAAGAAGCGCCAGAACTTGTGTGATTTATAGTGCGGGTTATCGATCAGTTTCTTACGGTAATAACCACAGACAAAGTGGTAAATCACCAGTAAGCCCACCAATCCGACTTTCAGGTAAAACCAGAGTGCGTCATGATAGTGCCGGGTGGCATCGCCCCAATCGACCAGGAAGTGCGCCGTAATCAGCGTTGCAACCATCGCTGGCCACATGATGCCACGGTACAACTTACGCTCCATAACTTGGAAGCGTTGATGACTCACCGCATCTTCACTCATGGCATGGTAAACATATAAACGTGGCAGGTAGAATAAAGCGGCGAACCAGCAAACTACAGCAATAATATGTAATGCTTTTACCCACAAGAAAGCATCAGAAGGAGCATCCATCTATTCACCCTTTTAAGGGCAGTGTGGCAGAAGTTGATCATCCATGACTGAATGATCAACATTTCTTAGCTTAGCCTTCCCATTTTTTGAAAACGAGACAGGCATTTACACCGCCAAAACCGAAACTGTTACTCATCACAGTATTCAATTTTGCGTCACGTTTTTCAAGTACGATATCAAACGGTTTTGCGCCTTCATCCAGTTCAGTCACGTTGATGTTTGGTGCAATAAAGTTATTTTGCATCATCAATACTGAATAAATCGCTTCCTGTACACCGGCAGCACCCAGGCTGTGACCGGTCATTGACTTGGTCGAGCTCAGTGGAGGAACCTGACCTTCACCAAATGCACGTTCCATGGCTTTCAATTCTGTGATGTCACCAGCAGGAGTCGATGTACCATGTGTATTTACATAGTCAATTTTATCTACACCGTGTTGTTTAGCTTCTTCTAAAGCCATCAGTACACAGCGTGTTGCACCTTCACCGCTTGGTGCAACCATGTCTGCACCGTCAGAGTTGGTTGCGTAGCCGACAACTTCAGCTAAAATTTTAGCGCCACGGGCTTGTGCGTGTTCAAGTGATTCAAGCACCACGAAACCGCCACCGCCGGCAATCACGAAACCGTCACGGTCCGCAGAGTAAGGGCGAGATGCTGTTTCAGGACTGTCGTTATATTTAGAGCAAAGCGCGCCCATGGCATCAAATAGCAAGCTTTGTGACCAATGATCTTCTTCACCGCCACCCGCCAACATTAAATCCTGTTTACCCATTTGAATCAGGTTATAAGCATAACCAATGGCATCGGCAGAAGTGGCACATGCACTGGTAATCGAGTGTGCAACGCCTTGTAATTTAAATGCTACACCTACGTTTGCAGTAATGGTGTTGGTCATGTTACGCGGTACAAAGAAAGGACCTACTTTACGTGCACCTTTGGTTTGCAATAGTTCGTTCATTTCAATAACAGAGGCAGTTGAACCACCACCTGAACCACCGGTAATACCGTAACGTGGGTTGCCAGCTAAATCTTCAACGCTTAAACCTGCGTGTTCTACCGCAGCAAGTGCCGAGTTGTAGGCATACATGGCACAAATGCCCATGAAGCGTTTTAATTTGCGGTCAATGTTGTCAAAATCTTGTTCAGCTGCTGCACTGACATGGCTCTTAAAGTTTAATTCTGCATAAGTCGGGTTAAAACGTGTTCCAGAAATCCCGTTTTGTAAAGAATGAGTGACATCTTCTAAAGAGTTACCAATGCATGAGTTGATACCCATGCCAGTGATTACAACACGTTTCATCTACAGATCCCTTATATGGTGATATTTTGAGTAAAAGCCGCTGATTCAGAGAGAAAAGTAAAAATCTCAATCCAGCGTATTACCCAGGTTTTTCAGTTGCATTCATCATAGCAGAAAGGTTTTTGAATTCTTATGGCAAATATTATGCCTATTTCGACTGTATGTATCTGTAATGTTTAAACGGAACAATTAACTAAAAGATACACAATCATATTGAGATAAACTTAGACTATACCTAGTATTTATCAATAATTGTAAGAATAGAAGACGAGGGTAAAAGAATGGCGGATACCAATAATAAACATTCAGGTGGATTCATCTCAAATGCTTTGGGAGTGGCTAAAAAGATCAGTGCAACAGGAATGAATGCCCTGAGTCATGCGGCTACCGAGCGTACTGGCAAGGCTTCCGGGGCCTTGAAGAATGGTCATGTTGTCGAAGGAAGTGCCCGTTCTCCAAGCGTATTTGAAGCCAGGAAATATGATAATCCACAACAAATGATACGTGAGTATTTGCCCAATGTATCCAGACAATTGCTGGGTCGTCAGTATAATAAGGTCAATCGTGTGGCGCAGTTTGTTTCACCGGATTTTTCAGACAAATTATCAGACTATTTCTTTGAACATTTAAATCAGTTCACTTCAAATCTGAGTTCTGTAGATGCTGTGTTGGATCAGGCTGGAGCAAAAGATTTACAGGAACTGACCCAAGACGTGGATCGTTCTAAGCGGGTAAGTCAGGCATTGGCAGAACAGAACAAGTGGATCGCTTCTATACAGGGCGCGGTCACAGGCGCTACAGGTGTGCTCGGTTCAGCGATTGATGTGCCTTTGTCATTGATTATGTCTTTACGCACGATTTATCAGGTAGGACGTGCCTATGGCTTTGAGCTGAATAAAGATACGGAACACGATATTGTTCAGTTTGTATTTAAACAAATTGACTTGAGTCAGATTGCTGAAAAACAGAGTGTATTGATGGCGCTAAAAATGGTGTCGAATATGCTGCAAAGCAATGATACCGCGCAATTACAAAACCTGCTGGGTTCCAGTAATAATGCGGAGCCACTCAAAAAATGGCTGGTCAATGAAAATGGTGAAATGAAATGGCACTGGTTAAATCATCTGCCTAAAGTTTCATTGATCAGTAAATTAACTCCAGTTGCTGGGGCGGGTATAAGTGCAGCCTATAGCTGGAAAATGGTGGAAGAGGTCAACCAGAAAGCGCAGCAGATATTTTCCAATGCCAGAAGCTATTTGCAACAGCATGAAGGAGCGGATTTATCTCCTGTGGCCGCTTATGAGAAATCCATGGAATTGTTGGCACATGCAACGCCAAAATTATTAAATCCTTTTACTAAAAGTGAACTAAATCCAGGTGAGCTTAAACTGGATCAGGACATTCCGGTGGAAGGAAATGATGCTATTGCCAAAGTCACCATTAAAAAGAAAGCCGATGATGCAAGCATAGATGAGGAGCGCAAAGATCAGCGAGTAGAACAAGGACTGGAGGATTTGGCTGAACAAATGGTAGAGCCGCATGCACAGGTTGAACCGCAAAAACCCGCCATACCGATAGATGAGTCGGAAATAGACGAAGATAGCCAGGCAGATACTGAAAGAGCAAATACTGCAACTGAGCAACTTGCTGCTGCAGAATCTGAACAGAATGAAGCACCTAAGCCAACGAAGAAAAAAGTTACAAAATAGAGTGTATAAAAGTCTGGAATTAAGTCTTTAAAAAAGCGTCTACTGACCAATATATAGCTGAGTGGTCAATATTTGACATAGCCTCGAATATTGACCATTTTTCTATCTTAGCTTACAATTGTGTGCCCTCAAAAAGTGGTATTTTTTTGAGGCTTTTTATTAACGGGAGAATTGCCAAATGGCAACAACAAATCAGTTGATCCGTAAGGGTCGTACGACTTTGATTGAAAAATCAAAAGTTCCTGCGTTGAAGGCTTGTCCACAACGTCGTGGTGTTTGTACACGTGTTTACACAACTACACCTAAAAAACCTAACTCAGCAATGCGTAAAGTTTGCCGTGTTCGCTTAACTTCTGGTTTTGAAGTATCAAGCTATATCGGTGGTGAAGGCCATAACCTACAAGAGCACAGTGTTGTGCTTATCCGTGGTGGTCGTGTTAAAGACTTACCAGGTGTACGTTACCATACCGTTCGTGGTTCTTTAGACTGCGCTGGTGTTAAAGATCGTAACCAGTCACGTTCTAAATATGGTACTAAACGTCCTAAGAAATAATCTTTTCAGATTAGCTTCTTAAGAACGTAGAACCGCAATCCTTTATCGTCTCGCTTGTCTGATTTCTGCATTTAATTTTGTGAAATTCAAGCGACGTGTAGTAAGGCCAGCGAACAGTACATGACACTTTGTACTCATGCTGGATAAACCTGAAGTGTCATATTTATAGGTGTATTAAAATGCCAAGACGTCGCG
>NZ_DJDC01000156.1:0-10091 GCF_002430855.1 Acinetobacter sp. UBA5934
TTTTTTATTTTGATCATTTTTAAAGCAACCACACTATTTGCTCAAGATTTACCCCCTAAAGCCACATGGTATCGCTACTATGACAGCAAAGGGATAGCCAATATCAGTACCAATGTCACACCCAACCATATTCGCCATGGTTATGAGGCTTTGGATCAGAACATGCAGGTAATCCGGCGTAATCGTGCCTACAACAGCGAAGCGGATATTAAACAGGCTCCCCAACGTGCAGCCCAAGCCAAACAGCAGGCTGAAAACTTAAAACTTAAAAAGGCCTATAGCAATAGCCAGGTTGCCATCATCAAACGCAATGACATACTGGTTAATATCAAAAAACAGATCGCTTTCCAGCAGGACCAATTAAAACAATTACAAAATGACCGGATCTATTTTAAACGCCAGCAGATTGAGCATTTACGCAAAGGCGAAAGTATTCCCAGCAGTTTGAAAAATAATATCGAGAACAATCAAAAGAACATTGAAGCAAAAAAAGACATGATTCAATCGTTACAAATTAGCTATCGAAATACCCAAGCAGAATACGACAATATTATCGCTCGCTTAAAAGCGCTTGAATAAATTGCATTTGTTCTGTTGAGCGCTTAATTTAAGCCACAATAAATAAAAAGGATGAAGCTACATGCTACCTGGACAGCATACAAAAAAATCTAAATTAAGTGATCAGTCCCCTTATTTGACCAGCAGCATTCTCTGTTTGAGCTTATTGCTGACGGCCTGCCAAAAAGATGAAATAGAACAACCTGTAGAAACAAAAACAAAAATCGAATTAATTCAAAAAGATTTAGTTTCAGTAAAAGATGGAACCTCTATCGCCAAAAGTGCTTTTACCGGAACAATTCGTGCAGTCAGTCAGAGTAGCATTCAGGCACAAGTCACTGCCACTGCAACCCAGGTCTATGTACAGGTCGGGCAAGCGGTCTCCAAAGGTCAGGTGCTGGTTCGCTTGAATAATCAGGACAATGCCGCACGTTTAGCGCAAGCTCAGGCCAATTTGTCAGCAGCTCAAGCTCAGGCCAATCTGGCTAAAAATATGATGCAGCGCAAAAAACGCTTATTGGATAAAGGCTTTATTTCCAAAGTAGAATATGAACAGGCCAATGTTGACTATCAGGCGCAACTGGAAAATGCACGCGCACAGCAGGCAAATGTGAATATTGCTCAAAAAGCCGAGCGTGAAGGCACCATTTATAGTCCAATTTCCGGGGTAATTACCCAGCGCCAGGTCGATGCAGGGCAAACTGTTGCTGCTGGACAAACCCTGTTTGAAATCGTGGATCCAAGTCAACTGGAAATTCAGGCCAAATTACCAAGTGACATGCAGTCCGCATTAAAAGTTGGACAACGTATTGAATACACCATTCAAGGTAATCCAGCTCAGCTGACTGCTGTTTTATCCCGAGTCTCTCCTATTGCTGATCCTGCCAGCCGGCAGATTGAATTTTTTGCCAGACCGAATGAAACCATTAATTCACTCAGTATCGGTTCTTTTGTGGAAGGCAATATTCTTGCTTCAACTCAGGTTTCAGGCCAGCTCATACCACTCGATGTGATCCAGAATCCCAAAGATAAGCCTTATGTATGGGTCATTCGCCAAAATAAAATTGAAAAAGTAAATCTGGTGATCCTGGAACAACGCTATCGGGACAATTTGGCCGTCGTTCAAGGATTGCAAAACGGCGACCAGATTAGCCGTATTAAATTTAATGACCAGGACATTCATCAAGCGGTCATCATCAATAAATAATAAAAAATAAGTACAGGATTGTTCTTATGTGGTTTACCCGAATTAGTGTTAAATATCCTGTTTTCACCATCATGATGATGCTGTGTTTACTGGTACTGGGGCTGGCATCTTGGCAACGCATGGGCGTAGAAGAATTTCCCGATGTCGATTTTCCATTTGTTGTTGTCTATACCTCTTATCCGGGTGCCTCTCCTGAAACCATTGAATCTGAAATTACCAAAAAAATGGAAGACCAGATCAACACCATCTCAGGTTTAAAACAGATTATTTCCCAGTCTAGTGAAGGGCTTTCGACCATTATTGTCGAATTTAATCTGGATGTCTCTTCTGCAGTTGCGGCACAAGATATTCGCGATAAAATTTCTCCTGTTACTGCCCAATTTCGTGATGAAATTCAAGATCCTATTGTTGAGCGTTACGATCCGACCGCCAATGCGGTGATGTCGATTGTATTTGAATCAGACAACATGAGTCTGCGGGATTTAAGCTCCTATTTAAGTCAGCGGATTGTTCCGCAACTCCGTACTGTACCGGGTGTGGGTACAGTAAATCTGCTGGGCGATGCCCAACGCCAGATTCGTATCGAGGTCGATCCACAAAAATTACAAAGTTTCGGCATTGGTGTAGACAAGGTCATCAATACCTTGAAAGGTGAAAATATTGAAGTTCCGGGAGGCACCTTAAAACAGCCGACCTCCGAACTGGTGGTGGAAATCAAGTCCAAAGTGCTGCACCCACAATCTTTTGGTGACCTGATTATCGCCAATAAAAATGGTGCACCCATTTACCTGAAACAGGTAGCGAGTATTGAAGATGGTCAGGCCGACTTTGAATCCAGTGCTTATTTAAATGGTAAAGCTGCGGTCGCCATTGATATTTTGCGCAGTTCCGACTCCAATGTGATTGATGTGGTCAATGCCAGCTATAAAGCCATGGCGAAAATCGAGAAGCAATTACCTCAGGGCACGGTGGCCAAAGTTGCCGTCGATAGTTCCAGAGGTATTCGTGGCAGTATTAAAGATGTGGCACGGACTATTATTGAAGGTGCAGTGCTTGCTGTTCTGATTGTGTTGCTATTTTTAGGTTCATTTCGCTCTACCGCCATTACCGGCCTGACCTTACCCATTTCCCTGCTCGGTACCCTGACCTTTATTTGGGCTTTTGGCTTTACCATCAACATGATGACCTTGCTGGCATTGTCCCTCAGTATTGGTCTCTTGATTGATGATGCTATTGTGGTGCGGGAAAATATTGTCCGTCATGCCGATATGGGTAAAGATGCGGTTTCAGCAGCACTCGATGGAACCAAAGAAATTGGCCTTGCGGTTTTAGCCACCACGCTGACGATTGTTGCGGTCTTTTTACCGGTTGCGTTTATGGGCGGTATTATCGGTAAATTCTTCTATCAGTTTGGGGTAACGGTCAGCGCTGCAGTGCTAATTTCGATGTTTGTCAGCTTCACCCTCGATCCCATGCTTTCTGCACATTGGGCTGAAAAGCACGATCCTAATAAACGACCGGGCAGAATCAAACGCTTCTTTAACTGGATCTCTAACAAGCTGGATAATTTAAGCCATTACTATGAAAAGTTATTAAAACTGGCCCTGCACTTCCGTATTTTAACCCTCATGGTTGCCGTCGCTTCGCTGTTTGGTGCATTGGGTTTATCTAAACTGATTGGTACGGAATTCGTTCCTGTTCCAGATAAAAATGAAATTCGGATTAAATTTGAAACACCTGTAGATGCCTCACTCGAATATTCACAAGCCAAATTGTTGCAAGTAGAGAATATTCTCCGTCAACACCCAGAGGTACGCAATACCTACAGCATTATCAATGGGGTTACCGATCGCGGCAAAAACCATGTCAGCATCCGGGTCAAGGTCACTCCTCGTCTGGAACGTGATAAAACCCTGACTCAACTGAATAACGAATTTCGTCAGCGTTTACAAAGCGTCGCGGGTATTACCATTACTTCGGTCGCTTCGGCAGATGAAACGGTTTCTGGGGGACAAAAGCCGATCCTGATTTCAATTAAAGGAACCGATCTGAACGAACTGCAAAAAATCTCCGATCGCTTTCTTGCAGAAATTTCTAAAGTCGAAGGTATCGTCGATCTGGAAAGCTCGCTTAAAGAGCCCAAACCCACCCTGGCTGTGCATATCAATCGTGTTCTGGCCAGTGATTTAGGTCTTTCTGTTAATCAAATTTCCAGTGTTATTCGTCCTTTAATTGCAGGCGATGACGTCACCACCTGGCAAGACGAAAAAGGCGAGACCTATGATGTCAATCTTCGCCTGACTGAAAACAAACGTACCCTACCGAGTGATATACAAAATCTTTATCTTAACTCACAGAAAACTGATGCTTCAGGTCAGCCTATTTTAATACCGCTGGCGAGCGTGGCATCATTTGACCAAACCCTTGGAGCTTCGCAGATTACCCGTCGTGATTTGGCCCGTGAAGTACTGGTGGAAGCTAATACAGCCGGCCGTCCTGCAGGAGATATTGGTCGGGATATTAAAAAAATCCAAGATAACTTTGATTTACCGCCCGGTTATAGTTTTGCGACTCAAGGTGCAAATAAAGACATGGCAGAATCGGCAGGTTATGCCTTAACCGCCATTACCCTTTCCATTGTATTTATTTATATTGTACTGGGTTCACAATTTAACAGCTTCATTCACCCTGCAGCAATTATGGCTTCCCTTCCCCTCTCACTAATTGGGGTATTCCTGGCTCTATTCCTGTTTAATTCCACCATGAACCTGTTTTCTATTATTGGGATTATCATGCTGATGGGATTGGTGACCAAGAATGCCATCCTGTTGATTGACTTTATCAAAAAAGCCATGGATCGCGGGATAGACCGTTATGAGGCGATTATTGAAGCAGGTAAAACCCGTCTACGTCCTATTTTAATGACCACCAGTGCCATGGTGATGGGGATGATTCCTCTGGCATTGGGTCTGGGTGAAGGCGGCGAACAAAGTGCACCTATGGCGCATGCCGTGATCGGCGGTGTGATTACCTCGACATTGCTAACGCTGGTCGTTGTCCCGGTCATCTTTACTTATCTGGATGACTTTAAGAATTTTATGACGCGCCAAATCCGTAAAATCATGGCATAATAAAATCCATTACCATGAGGTGACATTCTGAAATGTTCACCTCATTTTTTTATCGTATAATCTTATGCTTTAACGCTTAATTATCAGGACAGTTTCCATGCGCGCGAGTCGCTTTTTATTTGCTACGTTAAGAGAAACCCCAAACGATGCTGAAGTGATTTCACATCAGCTCATGTTACGTGCGGGGATGATTCGTAAATTGGCTTCGGGTTTATACACTTGGTTGCCGATGGGCGTACGCGTGCTAAATAAAGTTGAAGCGATTGTCCGTGAAGAAATGAACCGTGCCGGATCGCTTGAAGTATTTATGCCCGTGACTCAACCTTCAAGTCTTTGGGAAGAATCAGGCCGCTTTGTGCAATATGGTCCAGAACTGCTACGTTTCAAAGACCGTCATAATAACGATTTTGTGCTTGGCCCAACGCATGAAGAAGTCATTACTGATCTTGCACGCAATGAATTAAAAAGCTACAAACAGCTGCCAATCAATTTCTATCAGGTGCAAACCAAATTCCGTGATGAAGTTCGTCCACGTTTTGGTGTCATGCGTTCACGTGAATTCATCATGAAAGATGCTTATTCTTTCCATATCGATCAAGCATCATTACAAGAAACCTATGATGTAATGTATGACACGTACTGTCGTATCTTTAGCCGTCTGGGCTTAGACTTCCGTCCAGTACAAGCAGACACTGGCTCAATAGGTGGTTCAGGTTCACATGAATTCCATGTTTTGGCTTCAAGTGGTGAAGATGACATCGCCTTCTCTACTGAATCTGACTATGCAGCCAATGTAGAAATGGCTGAAGCTGTATTGGTGGGTGAACGCGCGGCTGCCACTCAGGAATTACAACTGGTTGATACACCAGCGCAAAAAACCATTGCCGATGTATCGAATTTCCTGGGTACAGATGCCGCGCAGTCTGTAAAAGCCTTGCTTGTTCAAGGTGTTGCTGAAGAAGGTAAAGCTACTCCAGTAATTGCTTTATTCTTACGTGGCGACCATGAACTGAATGAAATTAAGGCTGAAAAGCATCCATTAATTGCTGCGCCTTTAACATTTGCAACTGAAGATCAAATTCAAGCACTTGGTTTAACCACTGGCTTTATTGGTCCACAAGGTCTGGTTGAAAAAGGTATTACTGTCATTGTTGACCGTGCAGCATCTGTGCTTTCTGATTTTGTTGCTGGCGCTAATGAAGCCGACAAACATGCAACAGGTGTCAACTGGGAACGTGATGCTAAATTCACAGAAATTTATGACTTACGTAATGTAGTTGAAGGTGATCCATCTCCAGATGGTAAAGGTACACTGCAAATTAAACGTGGTATCGAAGTCGGTCACATTTTCCAGCTGGGTAAAAAATACTCTGAAGCTTTAAGCTGCAAAGTGCTTGGGAAAGACGGTAAACCGATGGTCGTGACCATGGGCTGCTACGGTATTGGTGTAACGCGTGTGGTGGCTTCTGCCATTGAACAAAACTTCGATGACAAAGGGATTATCTGGCCTTCTGCAATTGCACCATTTGAAGTTGCAATTGTACCAATGAATGCACACAAATCACCACGTACTTTAGAAGCTGCTGAAGCACTTTATGCAGAGCTGCAAGCTGCAGGTTATGACGTGATTTTGGATGACCGTGACGAGCGTCCAGGCGTAAAATTCTCTGATCTCGAAATTACCGGTATTCCACACCGTATTGTGATTGGTGAAAAAGGGTTGGATGCAGGAACTTTTGAATATAAAGGTCGCCGTGATGCTGAATCGGTAAATATTACTAAAGAAGAATTACTGACTAAAATTGCAAAGTAATTCATCTTTAAAATAAAAAATCCCGCATTCAGCGGGATTTTTTATTATTCGATTAACAGAATTTCAGACCGCCATAACAGTTAGAGGGAACATTCTGGTTTTTTAGAATCTGATTACTCAACGTTAACGTAGAAGGATTAGCTTGGGTCCATGGCCCTACATCAATTGTTAATGTTTTAACAATAGGGGTATTGGCTAAGGCCTTAATAGAATCACCCAAATCAATTGGAATTTCATTACCTGGAGCTTGCAGGTTGTTGGTAATATTTGTCGCAACTTGAGGAAGTACCGCCGAAATATCTACAGCCCCTGCCACATTGAGTTTCCCCAATTGCACAGGATCAGCAAATGACATCCACCAACCTCTTTTTGCAACATCTGCTGCATCTGCTCCTGGCCACTGCAAAGCAAGCTGCTGCAAAGCCAAATAACCTCCTGAACCGGTTAATGGTACATTATGTACCATGCTTAATAATTGATTAAAGGTCACATTCATATTCAGATTAGTCAGCTTTGAACCCTCCCCCATTTTAAATTTCGAGGTACTTACCAAACAAAGTGATCCTAAGCCTACACATGGATTAATATTTACCAATAGCTGGTCATTATCAAACTGTGTAGTATTCAAACCATTATAAACCTCATAATTAGCATTATCCTCAGCCGTACCTTTTGCCAAAGGAATCACTGGAATAGTCACCATAATGTTGGTCGCACTTGCCTGGGTTTGTCGGTTTCCAGATACAGTAAAGCCTGGAACATTAAATTTCACATTATTTAACTGCGGTACTGTAATACCCGTCGTATTAGAATTTGTTGGATCACTAGTAAAGTTATGCGTACCAAATAGAGCAATATCCAAGACTCCTGAAATTGCTTGGTTGGACGCTTTACCAAATTTCGCAGCTGCAGTATTGGTAGAACCTGATGTATCTGCAATTTTCATATAACCACTGAAAGATTGAATACCATCTGTCGGTGATTGTGTATTGGCAATACCTGTAGTTAATAAACCCAAAATTTCTTGTGCCCCTAAACGAAAACCAACTATTTCCCTGGTTGATGCTTTATCGCTATTTTTGATTGCAAATTCAATAAAGGGATTAGTTATTTTTGCACTCGTTGAGGCACGGTCATTTGCAAATACAGGATTTCCATCGGCATCATAACTTGTAGGTAATCCACTTAAAGCCAAATTCGAAATATCAATATCACAACCATTTGCACCATTTACTCCCCCACATCCTAATTGTAAGGATTTAATATTGGTATTTAGTTCCATTTCAGCTTCAAGTCCAAGTTTAAAAAAATTAACCTTTTCGTTACTTGAAGTATTATAACTATAAGCATCTTTAGAAAAATTCAGCAAAGCTTGACCATCTACTTTGGCCAATTCGGTATCCGTCAAACTTTTAAATCCTGTTGCATTTGCTCCTGAAGAAATGCAACAAATCAATGCTGGCAATAGTAATCTTTTCATTTTCAATCCCTATAATTTATTCTTTTATCGTGGAGTAATACCCAAAGTGCTACGCATTGCCCCTCCGGTAATTGCAAGATCAGCAATTTTCTGCATATTACCTGCTGGAGACATGGCCATTTCTGCGGTAAAGGGCTTACCTTGAGAAGTCGCAGTAGCTAAATAATTAAACTTGACCTGATTATCTAGTACAACAGTATCCTGTTTCATTTGAACTCTGGATTCGAATCCTATATGTCCTTGAAGCTTATTTAAATTAACACTAGATTCGCTTGGTCCAGTTGCAGCTTTAACATCTTCATTAATGATACTTAAGAAACTTCCTCTATCCGTAGAGCCTGTGAGATCTTTAAACTTAAAATTTCCTTTTAAAGACAAATAATTGGTGTCCGGCGTTGCATTTGCTGAATTTAGCCCCGGAACAATCAGCAATTCCCCTTGACCCTCGAGCTTAAAGGCAATAGAAGACAATACATCATCTTTTTTAGCAAAATTATCAATAGGTACGACTTTTTTATCACAATTTGTACCACCAGTTGCTGTAGTACAGTTATATAAAGAACCCGGAAGTTGTCCAATTGCAATTTCAGCTTTTGCTGCAAATAATAAATTATCTGCCTTGATATAAATTCCTTCATCTTCAAAACCAATGACACCATCTGATTTTAAATATGAATCGATATTTCGAAGACCTGCATAATAATTGACTTCTTCGTTATATACTCCCTTTGCACCATCTACGACAATGATAGAAGTTGTACTTGGCGTTCCGGTTTTTTTATCAATACCATAACCTTCCGTAGACATTGCCAAGTTATATCCCAAACCTGAGCTGGTCACTCCTTTATAAGTATAATTTTTAGCAAATAGCGCCAGATTGGCATTTAAATTAAAGATAGGTATACCTATGCCCCATTCTCCAGAAGAGCTGGTTATCTCAGCAATTGAATTGTCTGAAATAAAACGTGCTTTACGTGCTATGGCCTGAAAATCCATACCACGAATCGCAATTAATGCTACATTTTGCCCTTTATCAACCGGCACCATATCGTAGGTTAATTCGGTACTTGAAGCATTAAGTATCTTTTTAACATTTTCATTGATAATAAAATTTAAGCTTTTAACTTGTGCGGTATTAATGTAAATATCACCAAAGTCAATATATGCATTTTTAGTATTCAAATTGGTAGCATTGGTTGAATTACGAATAGCTAAAGGAGATAGATTTGAAAATTCTATAGCATAGCTACCATGTCCTGTATGACCTATTTCCAAAGTTGTTGGAGCAACATTTTGACCTAATAGAGGATTCCCTTCACGCGTAAACTCAGCAGAAACGCCAAAATGCAAACCACCAGCACCCGCAAAACCATAACCTGAAGCAGACCTTGTTGTTTCCGTTAAATCTGTTCCGGTACGATTTACCGTATTAAAATCTTTAAGACCAGCCTGATTTGCATTAAAGAATATTTTCGCATTTGTAACGCCGCCCGATGCTCCCATACGAATCACATTCTTCTGGTTATTGGGATCTGAACCATAGCGTAAGTCAATATTTACACCAGGATTTTTCGCATTCACTCGACTCGAGTCTACATCGCTTGAATCAGCAACTCGGTCTAAATTAACAATATGATCCGTATTGCCATCACGACTTTTGGTGGTCATTACTATCCCCTCATTCGAGTCTAGATACATATAACCATCAGCAGAAAAATTAAAATTAAAATCTTTTAGAGTTAAATTTTTACCGTTTAAGCCATATCCAATACTTGCATTTTGTAACTGAAAATCTAAATGTGCTTTCTCATCACGGTTAAATAAACCATGAGTAGTTTGCAAATAAAATTTTAAAGGAGAAGTTGTTGAAAGACTTAAAGAACCTAAATTCTGTTCAGCTGT
>NZ_DJDC01000156.1:10296-15920 GCF_002430855.1 Acinetobacter sp. UBA5934
AATGGGGAAATGCTAGCTTGAATTTTTACACCAGTTCCTCTATCAGTTGTACCTACATCAAAATCAAGCGTACTTTTAATTGTACTGTTATTTACACCTTTGACTTCAACATTATGCATTCCCAACTTCATGCTACCTGTATCGGTATAGTCCACCCAGTTGACCTGATCTACATTAATCTTTGAGACTTCATGGGTAATAGAAATACCATCCTGTCCTGTAACATCACTTAAGGAGTGATCCGTTAACTGTTGAAGCGCAAAAGATTGTTGAGCCATTAATACACAAGCTGTGAGCATATTCAGTTTTATTATTTTTTTCATTGCAACATCCTTATTCTTCAAAATCTTTGTTTAATTAACAACGACTGGTCCCAGTACCTGCGCAGTTATAACTAAAAATTTTTAGATCACCTGACATATGTAAATTACCGTGTACGTTCAAGCCCATAAATCCTTTTTCAGCACCTTTATCAAAAGCAGGAACATCTATATTGTTATTCACTTTTGTGCCTTGGGCATCTAATGTATAAGCATTATATTGATTATATTTTATATCTTTTAAATAGCCTTTAGAGCTTGCATCATCGGTTTCAACCGAAAGACTACTAAAACCTAAATTTCTTATTTTTAAAGGATTATCATCGAAGAATGAAAGTTTAAGCGCTGTTTGAGGCATCATATCCTTATTGATAATGGTGCTTCCCGCCAAAGAAAACTTATCTACCTGAATAGTGCCTTGAATTTGCTTAAAGACCAACCATCTTTGATTACCAGCTGCATCTGCATGATTATTAGGTGAAAATGCAAAACGGCATTGCACATCCGATGCACAATCATAGGTATAATATACGCCTTGCTGATCAGAAATATTTTTTATGCTTAAATCATTTGCATAGCGATGATTTAATGACAAAGTCCAGCTTAAATCAGCTCCCCCTTGTCCCGTAACGTCCAGTAATTCCCCATTATCTAACCCCACCAATTCTGCATGCGCTGCACAAGCCATCAATAAAACTACAGAAATAGATATTTTATTTAACATTTTACACCCCTATAAGCCCGTAGTTTTAAACTTAAGATGCTGAATTAAAACACCATCAATTACAGCCGAACCCAGATTAACGGCAGTTCCTGTTGGACTTTTAAATACCACCCCTGTCGCATCTGCGCCCCTATTGGCATTTAAAAGATTCGTAGTGGTATTTCGGGTAACACTACCGATTGCAATACTACTGTGGGTCGCATTTGTGCCTTGGTATCTAACCGTATTGGTTCCTGTTGTAATATCCGAGAAATTTGAACCGCAGTAGCTTACATTACAGGTTGAACCTTTAAATGATGCTGTCGTTAACCCTGTACCCGATTGAAATTGAGGACTCGGATCTGTATCTGGATACCAAGTATAAATCTGTGAATATATTGCAGGTACTTTAGGGATACGTGTCACTTCTAGAATGATATTGTTGCCTTCTGATGCCAAAATAAAAGGTTGATACATATTTCCCAATACCAGATTGATATTGGCACTATATAAATAAAGACCGTCTTTATCGTTAAAGAGTGGAGCCAAAGAACCATCTATTGCTGGGGTTACCGCAGTACCATCATCTGTATCACTTTTAGCTGCAGTACTGATCCTGATTCCTTTTTCATCAAGATTTGTATCGGTAAATTTTAAGGTAGATGGATTATCGTTGGTGTTTATACGCAATAGTGCAGCTATTCCCAATGTTTCATCGTAGAGCTTATTGATATCATCATTTTGGGTCTGAAATAATCGTACTTGAGAACCATTGATACTCAAGCCATTCGCCACAAATTGTGCTCTTAAGCGATAATCCTTATCTAACCCACTTATTGGTGCACCGGTAACACCATTAATTGTACGAGTTGAGTCAAAAGACCGAGAGAAAATATCTGTCCAAAATCCCAATTTGATTCGGTCACTTGTTGTATCTCCGCCATCCTTTGCCAAAGGTGCTTCTAAAGCCAGATAACCAATATCACTTTTGTTCGCAGCTGCAAACTGTTGAATGTCTTTTGCTGTACCTGCACGGAATAACCAGGGATTAGCAGCACTTCCCCAATATATACCTGTATTACTATAACGCTGATTTAAGTCGCCATTACTTTTAGATAAGGCCAAACCATAAATAAACACATCCGCTTTTGTACGGGTAGTGGCGACAGCTCCTGCTGCTGTTGTATTCGCCACATTTGCTGCATTAGATTTTGCATAATTTAAGACAGTGGTATTTGCAGCAGAAGTTGCTTGCTGGGCAGCAGTACTGCTGGCCGATGCTCTAACCTGAGCAAGCGTGGTCTCTTTTAAACGATTATTGACTGCTGCGGTAATTGCAGTGCCTTTGTCTTGTTGAATTTTTTCTATTGTATTTTTATATGCACTTTCAGCTGATGCTTCCTTATCCCAAGTACTTTCTGGATACTTGGTTGTACCATCGTTCTGCAACGGTGTAAATAATTCATAATATTGATCATAACGGTTATTGTAATAGTTCTGATATGTCGCCGTATTATAATAAACTTCTATTTCCTGATTACGGTACGCAGTTTCATTTTGCGTTTTTACCTGTGCATAAGTCGTGGTATATGTGGTCGTAGTCGTACTACCATTCTGGTAGATTCCATTATATACCGTGTTATAAGTTGAATCATAACTTCCTTGATACAAGTTCGCTTTTGCATACGTATAACCTGAATCATAATTTGTTTGATAAATTTTATTGTATGCACGCTGGTACAACAGGTCATAATTCTCACCGGTTGGAATAATACGGATAAAACCAGTGTCGTATTTCGGTTTATCTACAGCAGCAATAGCATTATTGTTATAACTGGAAGCAGTAGACGTATCCTTTGGTCCCTGAAACACCATCTTAAAATTTTCAGGTAATAATGCGATCCCTTCGCCTGTTGTGTCAGAAAGGTGATCATCTGATAAAGATTCAAGCGCATAAACTGATGGGCTAAGTAAAGCTGCGAGCATGCTCGCCAAACAAGATTTTTTAAATCTTGTATTATTCCAACTTTGAGTCATCACGACCTTCCTTTTTATCAGATGCTCCGCATCATTATTTTTAATTCATCCTGTGCTTGGTATGCCGAATTTTTACTTATTTGTCATTACGACAATGTTTTTACCAAGTCTGTACAACTTTTTATTATGCTGAATATTATTGCAATTGCAAAAAAAACTGGTCGAATGAACTCAGTTTCCGATGAATGAATCTCGTAAAGAATAAGCGGACCAAAATGATCCGCTTATTCAATTATTTATAATATTTATGCTTTCGGCAAGGTCACACCGGTTTGTCCTTGGTATTTACCACCGCGGTCTTTATAAGAAGTTTCACATACTTCATCAGATTCAAAGAACAACATTTGCGCCACGCCCTCACCTGCATAAATACGTGCTGGCAAGTTGGTGGTATTTGAAAATTCCAGCGTTACATGACCTTCCCACTCAGGTTCCAGTGGAGTAACGTTTACAATAATACCGCAGCGTGCATACGTGGACTTACCTAAACATACCGTCAATACATTACGCGGAATACGGAAATATTCGACCGTACGGGCCAAGGCAAAGGAGTTGGGCGGAATAATGCAGACATCTGATTCAATATCGATAAAGCTTTTTTCATCAAAATGTTTTGGATCGACAATGGCTGAATGTACATTGGTAAATACTTTAAATTCACGGGCGCAACGAACATCATAACCATAACTTGAAACGCCATAAGAAATGAGTTTTTCACCCGTTTCATCATAACGTACCTGGTTTTCTGCATACGGTTCAATCATGCCGTGTTTTTCGCTCATTTCGCGAATCCAACGATCAGACTTAATTGCCATTATTTCTATCCAAAAATAGTTAATTCGATTATTGCGCTGTACTTTAACTGAAATTGACTGCAATGAAAATAATGATCAGGCGATGAGGTGATTTTTTACAAAATATGTATTTTCATCGCCCTGATTTCAAGACTTAAAAGCTTAAAGACTTAAAATTGCTGAATAACCGAGAGGGATAGAGAAACTCACCAAAATTAAAGAAGCAGTTTTTTGCAAATTGGATTGATTTAACCAACGCACTTTATTTGATGCCAGAATTGAGCCAATAAATGTCCAGAATAAGGCAATGGGCACAATTAACACCAGAAACATGGCAATATGGACTAAATAATTATTCACGGATAGCCAGGCTGTGCCCGGAAATATAGCCGAAGCAAACAGCAAGGCCTTAGGATTGAGTAAAGTCGCACAAAATAATTCACGGGCACGAATAGCCGGCAGATTATAGCTTGCTTCGATATTTGCAGTTTTCCAGAGTTTAATGGCCAGAAAAATGATATAGCATGCACTCAGGAGTTTTAAGATCGTCGGCAATATTGGAAATTGAGCTGAAACACTGCCAATGATCATGCCCCAAACCGTAATTGCAATTAAATAACCAGTTGCTTCAGCAGGAATCAATCGTAATGATTTACGTACACCGACCTGAATACCGGAAGATGCCAGTAAGGTATTTGTTGGGCCAGGCGTTAATAAAATGGTAATAACCAAACCAATGAATAACCATGAAATCATATGCGATCTCTCTATAGAGTGCGCGAAGAGTAATCAGTTTTATTGTACTTAGCAAATCAGAAATTTTATATCTTTTAAAAACGTAGAATATTTTTTATAAATTATTTAAATTTCAATGAATTAAAATATATTATTACAGTTTAACTCATGAGTCATTTGTTAGAAAAAGTTTCAATAAATTCTTTTTTAAGGTTAATCATTTACATTGACCGAACTTGACCTGTTCCGCGAGGGTGGATTCAGGCACAATACTTCATCATTTAAGTGGCCCACATTTTTATGGCAAAACAGTTCTTTCAGTCATGGCTTCCCTCACCGCAAAAAGTTGCGGGGATGAAAGTAATGAAGATTTTTGGTCAACGCACCTTAAATCCTTTACTTTGGTATGTGAACAGAAAGTCCATTTCAAAAGCCGTTTTTATTGGCACATTTTGGGGAATGCTGCCCTTACCTTTTCATAGTGTTTTAATTGTACTGACCGTCTTGCTATTTGAAGTCAACCTCCCGCTCAGTCTATGTCTGGCTTGGCTAACTAATCCTTTTACTCTTGTTCCGATCTTGTATTTGGGTTTCTGGTTAGGCAGCAAAATATTTCAGGTCAATATGATTGATCAGGATATGCTTTTAGGTGTGCTGCATCAGATTAGCCACTGGATCACCCACTTTGGTCACGGGCATATCGACCTGAGTCTGGCAAAAATTTTACTATCCGGTCTGGTATTGGAAGCCTTCATTTTTGCTGTTGTATTATTCGTGATGACACGATTATTGTGGCGATGGAATATTATTCTGCATCAACGCCGCCGAAACTCGCAGTAATTATTTTTTCTAGTTCACTTCTCATTATTCAGCCTCTTAATTCATACTATAATTATAAAACTAGAATTCTTTCATTATTATTGACCCTTTCTTTATTCATGAGGATTTAGGAGGATGTCTAATAAAACCCAGCTGATTTTTGCTCTTCCGTTGCATTTTTTATGGCAAACACAAACTAAATCCAACATATAAAAA
>NZ_DJDC01000156.1:16120-67052 GCF_002430855.1 Acinetobacter sp. UBA5934
TTTTTATATGTTGGATTTAGTCAGACAGAAAATTTAGAAAATCCGGTTTTGTGGTTTTTCTAATTTCGGCAATTGATCGGCAATTTTCTGCGCAATAGCCATATAGCTTTCAGCCGCATCATCTCCTACCAGTACAGAAGGTTTACCGGCATCGGCATTTTCGCGAATTTGCACATTTAAAGGTAAACGCCCAAGTAAAGGAATGTGGTATTGTTCAGCCAATTTATCGCCGCCACCCGTACCAAAAATCTGCTCTTCATGACCACAATTAGAACAGATATGCGTCGACATATTTTCGATTACACCCATCACCGGAATCTGAACTTTATTAAACAGCTCAATGCCCTTCGTTGCATCCAGTAAGGCAACATTTTGTGGCGTAGTGACAATCACTGCCCCGGTTACGGGAATACGCTGCGCCAGGGTTAATTGAATATCCCCTGTTCCTGGTGGCATATCAATCATCAACACATCCAGGTCTGGCCATAAAGTCTGGTTAAATAATTGCATTAAAGCGCCAGTCGCTTTGGGACCACGCCAAGCCACCGGAGTATTGTTATCGCCAGTTAAATGACCGATAGAAAGTACAGCCATCCCATACGCATCAAGCGGTACAAAATTTTCTGCTTCAATCATGGGAGTACGTCCGGCATTGCCCAGCATGGTCGGAATACTCGGCCCATAGATATCGGCATCTAATACACCAACTTTTAAGCCCAGTTTTTGTAAGGCCAATGCCAGGTTAACCGTGGTTGTCGACTTACCCACGCCACCTTTACCCGATGAAACCAGGATCACATTTTGAATACGTGGATGTTTGGGCACATCTCTTTGCTGCGGTGCAGCTTTCTGGATTGGTGGATTATTCGGATCTTCTTCCTGTTTGCTTTCCACTGGAGCGGTTTGTCCGGCGGCATCGACTACAGGGGGAAGTTTTTGCGCTGCAGATGCCGTTGAAGTCTGAGCATTACTTGCACAGCTATGTCCCTGTTTGCCATGCTCAGGGTTAGAACAGCTTTCACCGTGTTGATGCTTTTGCTGAATGACATGCATATTCAGTTCCTGGATGCCGCATTTTTCCAGTGCATCGACCAGATCATCATGAATTTTTTGTAGGTGATCGGCTTCTTCAGGATAAGTATGAATGGTGATTTGTAATACTCGCCCTTCTACATTGACTTGGGTAATTCGGTCTTTCAAGGCATGGTTGGAATTAGGCAACAGATAACCTTGTAACACATTCTGGATTTCTTCCTCCTTCACCTCTTGCGCGGGTGAAAATACAGATTTAAGCGAAGAAAGCCACGACATAAGTTTACTCCAAGTACGGACATACAGCTGAATAGTATAGTTTAGCTTTAAATGCAGCGAAGGTTAAGCATAGTTCTCTCTGGCTTGCTGAATGTGGGCATTAATTCAAATGAATTGATAGCTTGGATTATTCCGTAGTGTATGTTTATTTATTTCTACAAGACTCTAGTTGAACTCAGGTAGATAATAAGCGCATTCAATAATAAACTGTTTTAAATTAGATTAATCTAACTAATATTTGAACTATTTCTGTTAATAATTTTGCTACAGACTTGCTGCTATTTTGTTCTTTATATTGATTCATTATTTTGTTTTTCATTTTATTTTGGGGATAACATGTCACTTAAGCACTTAATTCCGATTATTTTTTTGTCAGCAATATCATTTACGCATGCAGCGAATGAGACATCATCGATACGCACTCCAGCGGGTCAGTCCATTACGTTGGGAGATTCTTATACCGACATGCAAAATCGTATGGATTTATCTCCAAGTTCCATGATTACACATGAACTCAAAGAAGGTAAAAACCGTTATCTGGCCATGGACTATACCTATGAAGTTGAAAATATGCTGTATACCATTACCATTGTAAACGATCGGGTGAAGAAAATTGAATGGCTAAATACCGATCAGGACATGCAAGCAAAAACGACAAAGCAATAATTCATAATTCTTAACTAAAAATGGCTGATTGGTACTTAACTCTGAGCTCATTTTTTTGAGTTCACCTTACAGAAGTATCGTTTAAATCCTGAAATGAATTTAAATTGCAGCAGTCGTATAAGGCGGACTGCTGCAATAAAAAACTGGCTGTTCTCTTCAAATGATGAGCCAGCTTATAGCCTCATCTTATCTGCATTCACTTAACTGGGATCATCAAGTGCTGGTATTGCGTTCCGGGCCACATCACGTAAGGTATAGTCGTATCCGGTTGGGCACTTTTTGGATACATGTCATAAAAGCCAGGTTCAGCACCGACAATCATGACGTGAGGGCCGGTCTTGATCCATTGGTTACCGGTCGTAGGTTTTTGTGCATAAGGGTCTGTATTACTGGCATCGGTCCCACCCGCTAACATATACATAAAGCCGATTTTACCTACAGTTGGCTTTTTATGGCCTATCCAGGCTTCCGCCCATTCTAGGGCTGCCTTGTCCATACACATCGGGTCTGGACCTGGGGTCGTCGGATTGTCAGGCATGCAGGTAAAACCATTACTACCTTTGCGCAAAGTACGCATCTTGCCATCTGAGCCTATGGCCACAATAGTTGCTGCTGCACCGACTTTTTTCGGTGCTGCGCTCATTGCGCTGGCGATTGCCTTCTGGTCAGATGCTGAAGAGGTAGCCTGCATGCCACCTTTGCTTTCAGCGGCCAGGATGGCAGGTGCGGATAGGACAACCCATCCGCTAATCATTAATATTTTAGGGATATTCATGGTCTTTACTCCCAAAAAGGAGGTTAAGTGGGTGACCCCTAACTCAGGTTATCTGGCACATCGACCTTATAACGAAAAAAAGCAAACAGCATAATTATTATTTTGTTGATTATTTTGAACTCTATTTTGAACTCTATTAAGTTACCCCATCAACATGATGTACTGCATTGCACAGATTTCATAACAAATAAAATCACTAGCACACAATAATTTACGGACATAAAAAACCGAGCTGCTCTTAGTATTCGAGGTATGTAACCAGTCTGATTTTAAAACGGTCTTTAATGCTTTTGGCCCGACAATAAAATACATATGAGACCTATTTATTAAAAAACCAAACAACCAGTTGATAGATTAAAAATATATTTATAGAATACCGTTAAATGCATATGAAGAACTTGAATTTTCATCTATTACAGGATCGATGGCATAGCTCATCAAACCATAAAATAATTTTTATTGAATTCCATAAACTTATATTTTCAGGCAGAAAAAAATGAATCAAACCGCAACCGCACCTTCGTATACACTCGGTTGGGTATTTTTGCTGACTCTGCTGACTGCGTTTAGCGCCTTATCCACTGACATGTATTTACCTGCTTTACCGATGATGGCGGACGAATATCATGTCAACACACAAACTATTGCAAATACCCTAGGTGCCTACTTTTTGGGTTTAGCTTTCGGACAAATTGTGTATGGTCCACTCAGTGACCGTTATGGCAGGAAGCCGCTGCTTTATTGGGGCTTGGGGATTTATATTATTGCCAGTTTCTGCTGTGCAATAGCTCCGAATGAGACGGCACTACTCATCTTTCGTGTATTACAGGCTTTAGGTGGCTGTGCAGGCGTTGTGATCGCACGGGCAGCAATTCGCGACCGGCTGAATATGACCGAGTCAGCCAAAGTATTTTCAACAATGCTGTTGGCATTAGGTTTAGCACCTATCCTGGCCCCAATTTTGGGTGCGCTATTAATTCAGTATTTCCATTGGTCCAGTATTTTCTATCTGCTGACTGCAATCGGCATCATTACCTTAATTCTGGTGCATTTCTTTTTTCATGAAACGCTTGCTCAATCAAAGCGCATAAATATCTCGGCCAAACAGATTACGCACAGTTATATTAAGTTATTTAAAGATCCTTCTTTTGCATTACCCATGTTTGCCGGAGCCTTGTTGTACGGCACCCTGTATTGTTATATCGGTGCATCTTCCAACTTATTTATAAATTTTTTAAATGTGCCAGAGCAGTATTTCGCGTATCTGTTTGGCATGAATGCTTTAGGTTTAATGTTATTTGCATTTTTAAATAAACGATTAATTCAATATTATTCAGTCCATCAGTTATTTTTATTTGGTGCCCTGATTCAACTGTCCGGCATTCTTATCGTCAGTTTTAGTGCCTGGATATATACGAGTTCACCCTACCTGATATTGTCGGGGTTATTTTTACTGGTCAGCGGTATAGGACTGACCGGACCTAACTCCATGGCAATCGTCATGCAAAATCAGGCCAAACAAGCAGGTCTTGCCAGTGCCTTAATGGGAAGTATTCAATTTTTCTGCGGTTTTATTATGACGGTATTCTTATCTATTCTTCCGTTTAATATTCTGCAAAACATGAGCATTATAATGTTCATTACCGCTTTGCCTAGCGTTTATTTTTCACATTATCACTTGCATGTCGTCCAAGTTAAATCGTGAATTACAATGATCAGTTGCTGTTTTCCCACAAGGTATAAGAGCAGCTTAGGCTGCTTTTTGCTGCATAATCCTGGTTAAAATCTGAAAATTTAATACTCGATAAGGCTTAATTATCCAAATAGTTCAGCTTATAAAAAAGCTAGGGTTAATCACATAAATGAACTCTAAGAAAATAATTTAAAATAATTACTCTTGATTATTTAATAAAAAAAATTGCTGAACTTCTTAACAACTTATTAGGGTACCTTCCAAATTCTGTCGTGCTGTTCTTCAGATAAATTTATGAATAAACAATATTTTAACTATCCTAAATTTTTTAATTCAGTTTTTAATGCTGCTATAGATACATATAGAATGAAGCGCAGGATTATATTGGTCTGGTCAAATTCATATATTGAATTGTTTTTTGAGAATAGATCAAAATCCATTGAACATAAAATAACAGTGATTAAAAAGCACGCTGTCGAGAATTATATTTTCCGTTTGTTTAGAACCCTGACAGTCAACGACGATAAGTTTACGATTCGTTTGCTCTCAAATTTTACTTTAAGCCGCACACTATTGAATAAGGGCTGATTTAAATTTGCAGTGATTAAAGACTTAAAAGTTTTATGCTACAGCTCAAATAGAAAACCAGCGATTTTCATCGCTGGTTAGCTGTCTTGTATTGAAATTTATCTAAAATTAGATATTTGCTTTCTGTAGCTGAAGTGCTTCTGTTGTCTTGTTCTTTTTCATCAAGCGGGTCAGCAAGAACATTGAGATTGCCGCCAAGAATGCCGGAACCATCAATAAATTCACAATCTGCTCACCTGAAAGACCTGAAACCATTAACCAACCCACGGCGCCAGAACCGACAAATGAACCCAGACGACCTGCCCCACCTGCCCAGCTCACACCGGTTGAACGGCAATGGGTTGGATAATAGCTTGAACAGAACACATGGATGCCCACATGTGAACCACTGATGCCTGCGCCAATACCAAAGATACCCAAGACAATAAACAAGGTGCTTAAGTTTGAAACACCAAAACTTAAAGCTAGGACACACATAGCACCAATAATGTAGGAGAACGTGAGTGTACGGCTATGACCTAATTTATCCATAAAGAAGGCAATGATAAGTGCACCAACAGTACCGCCAATCTGGAATGCAGAAGTGATCCATGACGCGCTTTGCATATCAAAGCCTTCATTTTTCAGAATAGTCGGCATCCAGCTTGAAATCATATAGATAATGATTGAACCCATGGTAAATGCACACCAGAACAAGATGGTGCCCAAGAAATAATCTTTACTGAATAACTCACGTACACTGACATTCTGTTTTTCGGTTACAGAAGCCACCAATTCCGGGATCGCTTGACCTTCAGGCGCCATTTTTTGAATGACTCGATCAATTTTTTCTTTAGGAAATTTATTCAACACCATAAAGCGCAATGATTCAGGCATAAAGAAATACAGCAAAGGTAAAATCACTAAGGGTGCAGCACCACCAATGATGAGAATTCCTTGCCAGCCAATCATCTGAATGAGCTGACCGGACAATAAACCGCCCATAGCTGCGCCAATGGTATAGCCACAAAACATCACGGTAACCAAAGTCGAGCGACGTTTTGTCGGGCAGTATTCAGAAGTGATGGTGACTGCATTTGGCATTGCTCCGCCCAAGCCTAAACCTGTTAAGAATCGAAGAACGATCAGGAAGGTTAAGTTCGGCGAAAATGCGGAAATGAGTGTACCGATACTGAAAATCACCACACTCCAGATAATGATCTTTTTACGGCCAAACTTATCAGCCAATGGACCAAACAAGAATGCCCCCAACATCAGACCAAATACACCTGATAAAAATAAAGGCGCTAAATCTGCAGGTGTCAGCGACCATTCGGCAATGAGTGCCGGGGCAATAAATCCAACGGCTGCAATATCAAAACCATCCAAGGCTGCTACACAAAAACAGAGCAAAATAATGAGTTTTTGCAGTTTGGATACGGGAATCCCATCGATAAATTGTTGAACGTCCATGCGTTCTGTCGTGTTCTGAGTCATCCTGAATCTCACTTAATTTTAGATTTTTTGTTACTGAAATCACATCCTTGTATTTTCAGTGCTCACGATTTAAAGCCACAGTACAGGAAACGGATTTCCTATACTGCAAAAGGTGAATCATCGCTAGGCCTGCTGCGCAGCGGTTTTTAATAAATGATCCCGCTCTTCGCTGCTGTAACCCAGTTCAGTTAAAATATCCTGTGTATTAACTGCAGCAGGATTAACCGGATTGCATTGTAAAATTCTGCTCTTGCTGAATTTCGGCGCGGGACTCGGCTGCAGAATATTATTCACAACTGTGTAAGTTTCGCGAGCTATATTATGCGGATGATGCGGCGCCTCTGCCAAACTCAATACCGGAGAAAAGCAGGCATCCGTTCCTTCAAAGATTTCACACCATTCTTCTCGAGTTTTAGCCAAAAAGATTTCAGTTAAACGTCGTTTTAGTTCTAGCCATTTCTTTTGATTCCATTGCATCTGGAATTCAGCATCTTCGGTTAAATTCAATTTTTCTAAAAACAGTGTATAAAACTGCGGTTCCATTGGGCCAATTGAAATATATTTTCCATCTGCACAGCGGTAGCTGTCATAGAAATGCGCACCGCCATCACCATTATTGGTTCCGGCTTCGTCATTCCATAAACCTGCAGATCTCCAGCCCTGAATCAGTGCTGTCAGCAATGCAGAACCGTCCGTAATCGCAGCATCAACTACTTGCCCCTCACCAGTCTGTTTGGCATGTAAGGCTGCTGCTAAAACGCCTGAAAACAGTAGCATGCCGCCTCCACCAAAGTCACCAATCAGACCGGGCGTCGGCGTCGGCTGACCATTGACACGAGCAGTTGAATGCAAAGCACCAGTCAGGGAAATATAGTTAATATCGTGTCCAGCCGCCTGTGCCAAAGGACCGGTTTGTCCCCATCCCGTAACCCGTCCATATACCAGCGCCGGATTACGTTCTAAACAGATATCGGGTCCTAAACCTAAGGATTCCATCACACCTGGACGAAAACCTTCAATTAAAATATCCGCTTTTTCAATCAGTTTGAGAGCAATTTCCTTTGCTTCAGGTACTTTAAGATTTAAGGCGATCGATTCTCTGCCACGTGCCAGTACATCGGCATCCCTTGCTGTTAATGCAGCCATCCCGCCTTGTGAAGGCTTGACCGGACGATCAATTCGAATCACCCGCGCGCCTTGATCAGCAAGCATCATTCCTGCAAAAGGTGCAGGTCCAAGACCTGCAAACTCAATTACAGTCAGGTGAGATAATGGGCCTGAACGCACCATTATGCAGCCACCTCATTATTTCCCTCTACCGCACGGCCCTGCACGCCTTGAGTTTTGTGGCTGATTAGGAACTCTTCGTTCAACTGAATGCCCAAACCTGGACCTTCATTTGGATAGCACATGCCATTTTCAAATTTAGGAATATTCAGTGCAATATCGGTACCTGGAGCAATGTTTTTGCTTTCCATGGTGCCGTGAATCAGCAATGGACCAATCGATTCGTTTAGACCTTGAGATGCCCATTCATTTGCCACCCACAAATGCGCAGCCGGACTATGTTCTAGGCCAGAACCAATCATACAACCGCAATGTACCGGCAAGCCTGCCAAACGTGCCATGGTCAGCCAGCGCTGTGCTTTCACCAAACCACCCACTTTTTGCAGTTTGATAAACAAGCCATCTGCTGCACGGCGGTCAATAATTTCTTTAAGATTGTGAAGTTCCTGCGCAGATTCATCGGCATAAATCGGGGTTTTGACTTGTGCACGTAAACGCGCCATGCCTTCAATATCCCAATGCGCCAATGGCTGTTCAATTAAATCCAAACCAGCCGAATCAATACGGCGAATCACATGCAGTGCTTTTTCATAACTCCAGAAGCCGTTGGCATCAATGGTTAACACGGCATCTTGACCAACAGTGTCACGTACGGCATGAACCATATCAATATCATCTTGCAATGTACCGTGACCAATTTTCATTTTGAACAGTTCAAAACCAAGCGCTTTGGCTTTTTGCGCTTCAGCTGCTACATCTTCCGGCTTACCTGCTGAAAGTACCCAGCCTTGGCGTGAACCTTGAGTAGTACGGCCACCCAACAAGTCATAGACTGGAACGCCATATAACTTGCCTTTTAAATCATGTAATGCAAAGTCAACAGTCGCTTTGGCTTGGTTATTGTCGCGAACCAGCAAGTCCATTTTTGCCACAATTTTTTCAATATTGCGCGGGTCTTCCCCAATCAAAATACGTGGCGCAATCACGCGTGTGATCATGGCAATAATTGATTCCTGCAATTCACCGCGATACCAAGAAGAAGTATCACCTGAATCTGAAATGCCCACTGTTCCATCATCACATGTGATTTTTAACACAACGCTATCGATTGAGGTGATACGCGTATTCGGCATAATAACCGGCTTTTTCAGTGGTGTAGATACTGGAAAACATTCTACTTTTACAATCTTTGGCATACTTCAGTCCCTTCCGTTGTTCTTGCTTGTTTTAGCTTTGTGATCAAGCCCAGCTCAATTCTATGAGCTAAAACTGCATCCTGATATCACTGTAAATCTTTTGATTCCCTATATATTTTTAGCTTTGGCAAAACTTATTTATTGTTGCCTCTGCTATACGCCAGCTCGAAATTTTATTTTCACACATCAGCAAAAATAAGCATCCCGAGCGGTCTTTCAGTAATGTAAATACGAATTTTCAAAATGTCAACCAACAAGTTGGTTGATAAATTAAATAAATCAACCAACCTGTCGGTTGACAAATAAATTTTATTTGTTAAAACTAGCTTTCATCAGAACTGATCATAAATTTAGGCAATGCTGAATTGCCCACGATCAAAAATATTTATTAGATGAGAAACAAAAGGGACTGAACATGATTTACGGATATCGCTCTCCATGGATGACAGAAGAACTTGAACAATTACGCGTAACAGCACGTCGCTTCTTTGAACAGGAAGTTGCACCAAAAGCCGAAAAATTCCGCAAACAGCACTATATTGACCGTGATGTATGGGAAAAAGCTGGTGAGTTAGGCCTACTCTGCATGAGCGTTCCAGAAGAATACGGCGGTCTTGGTGCTTCCTTTGCGCATGAAGTGATCATGATGGAAGAACAGGCGCGTATCTGCGATACCACATTTGGCTTTATTCCTGGTTCTTTAAACAGTCCTGGATTTTTCCTGGGCACTGCAACACATGAACAACTGTTGAAATGGATGCCGGGTATCGCCAGCGGCAAAAAAATGATTGCCGTTGCGATTACTGAGCCAGATGCCGGTACAGACGTGAAAGCGCTGCGCACAACTGCACGCCGTGAGGGTGATGAATATGTACTGAATGGATCAAAAACATTCTGTACTTTGGGAGACCAGGCAGACTATGTATTGGTGGCTGCGCGTACAGGTGATTCAGGTTCTGGCGCAAAAGGCATTTCATTATTCCTGGTTGAAAAAGATAAATGTCCAGGTTTTAAAGTAAACAATATTATTGATAAGATCGGCCAAAATGCGCTGAATACGGCTGAAATTTTCCTTGATGATGCACGTATTCCAGCTGAAAACCTGATTGGTGGTGAAGAAGGTAAAGGCTTCTTCCAGTTAATGGATGTATTTACCCGTGAACGCTTATCGATTGGTATTGTCGGTATTGCCTGTGCTGAACGCGCGATTGAAATGACGGTTGAACATGCGAAAAACCGTAAAATGCTCGGTAAAACCCTGTGGGATTTCCAGAATACCAAATTTGAACTGGCTGAATGCTTAACCGAAGCACGGGTTGGACGTGTCTTTATTGACACAATTATTAAAGATTTAGTTGATGGTAAAGAACTACAGCCAAACGATGCCATGATGGCAAAATGGTGGGGTTCAGACAAGCAATGTTCGATTATCGATCGCTGCTTACAGCTGTTCGGGGGCTATGGCTACTGTACCGAATATCCAATTGCGCAATTGTTTATGGATGCCCGTGTCGCGAAAATTTACGGCGGCTCTAACGAAACCTTAAAAGATGTGATTGCACGTTCAATGTAAAGTACAGCTCATCAAAAAGAGGCGTTTATCGCACTACTGGCCCATAATTTAAATTTTATTTCAGCACTGAATCAAGATGATAAGGTTTTATATATAAGCAATTGATATTTATTTATATTTAATTTTAATACAGCCTTGTCTTTTCTTTAAAAGTTTTGTGTAGGCTGGACCCTACTTTTGATAGGCCAAAAGTAGGTAAAATTCTTTATTCCCCATACACGACGTCCTGTCGTGATGGGAAATGTGTGGCATTCTTGCCACACTCACAAATCTAACACCTGTAATTTAACTACGGGACAGCAGTGGCGTTTATCGCCTCTTTTTTATGGATGAAAGATATAAAAAAGCCCAAATAATTGGGCTTCATTAAAAATATACAGCTTTGATAACCAAATTATGCGCGGATACCATCAATAAAAGTGTCCATAAACATATCGGCAATTTCAGATACATTCAGTTCATGGTCTTCTTTATACCAGCGTGGCACCCAGTTTAAAGCGCCAAATAGCATTGCAGAGAACATCCCCGGTGAACAGGGTTTAATTTTACCGTCAGCAATGCCCTCTTGAATCAGTTCACGCACCGTCAGATCCAAACGGCGCTGGAATGATTTAATCTGTTCACCTGAACCAATGTCCAATGGACGCGCACCCACCAGGACCAAACAACGTCCAAAAACGTTGTTCTGCGCAACGGCAAGTAGTCGCGCAAATTTACGTAACCGATCAAAGACACAAACTTCTTTATCTTTCATCTCCAGCAAAATGTCATCTAAATCTTTAAATGACAGTTGCAGGCAGTCATACAGAATGCTTTCTTTATTGGAAATATAATGATAAAGCGTTGCCTTGTGAATGCCGACATGCTCTGCGATCAAGTCCAGTGATGTTGCTTCATAGCCCAAGGTCGAAAACAGTTCGGCAGCCGTCATCAGAATGAGTAGACGTTTATCCTCATGACGCGCATCGGTGCTTGGACGGCGCCTTCTCGGCTGACGTGTTTTAGTCAGTAAACTCTGGCTACTCATATCTTTCGATAATTTAAGCTCTTTTGTATCTATATCGGACATTTAGAAATCCTAAAAAATAAAATATTTGAAATCATATATCTTCGGATCAGGTGAAGCCTACTATACAGCTAAAACAACCATGCAGAAGTCGACCTGAAATTGTGCAGTGAGAATATGAAAAATCAACTATAAACAATTCAATCAGTTATTTTATAAGTTCAACCGACTATTTGGCGGTATTATAAAGAATTGGGCTATTTTTTAATAGTGCTTATTTTATAAGCGAAGTAACAATGGCGCCATTGAAAATACAATAATCTGCCGAAACAGATTATTGTGGTAAATAACTAAAATATGCCTGACTTAAGCCGCATATAAAATACCATTTTCAAGCAATTGTGAAATACGCTGATTATCCCAACCCAGTTCATTTAAAATTTCACGTGTGTGCTCACCCAACTTAGGCGCACGTATGCGGACTTCGCCAGGAGTCAAGGACATTTTAACTGGAATGCCAGGCACTGCAGTTGGCGTTGCCGTGCCTGGATGCTCAACATGCGGCAGCATATTGCGTGCAGCGAAATGCTCATCCTTGAAAATTTCTTCACCGGTATAAATTGGACTAAATGGAACACGTCCGCCAAAGAGTTCTTTTAATTCCAGTTTGGTTTTCTGCACAGTGTACTGTTCAATAGCAGCATTCAGCTCGACATGATTCGCCCAGCGTGAACCTTCATTTAAGTATTTCGGTTCATCTTTCAGTTCTGGGCAGCCAAGTAAATCACAGAGCAAATGGAACTGTGGATCATGCGGCGCTGCAATCGCGATGACGCCATCTTTGACTTTAATGGTGCCAAATGGAGCAAGTCCCGGAATGCCATTACCTACAGGTTTGGCTGATACACCCAAATATGAAAACTGGCTCACTACAATTTCTGACAGCGCAAGGATACTGTCTGTCATGGCCACATCTACATATTGACCTAGCCCTGTATTTTTCGCATGTAATAATGCTGAAACTGTACCAAAGGCAGCAAATAGGCCAGACACCGTATCGCCGGCACCCCCGCCAACTTTCACAGGATGATCTGCATCTTGACCAGTCACGCCCATCCAGCCGCCCATGGCTTGTGCGACAATGTCAAATGCTGGCCAATTTTTATAAGGACTTTCACCGCCAACGCTGTCACCAAAACCGCGAATAGAGGTATAAACCAAACGCGGATTAATTTCTTTCAACTGCTCATAACCTAGTCCCATTTTTTTCAGCACACCGGCACGGTAGTTTTCCACCAAACCATCTGCATTTTTAACCAGTTCGATCAGTGCTTCACGGCCTAATTCTGTTTTTACATTCAGTGAAATTGAGCGTTTGTTGCGGTTACAAGACTGAAATAAACCGCCAAAAAAACGGTCCTGATCATCTGCACGGAACGGACCCATTTTACGGAAAAAATCGCCTTCTAAAGGTTCGACTTTAATTACATCGGCACCATGATCTGCCAGCATTTGGGAACAGAATGGTCCTGCCAAAGCATGGGTTAAATCCAGAATACGTAGCCCTTTTAAAGAACCCTGATTGTTATTTTGCATAAACACTCCATTGTTTTATTTCAACCAACCAGTTGGTTATTTAAATATCATTATGTGTGAAAGGATGAAAGCTGTAAAACGTTTTTAACAGCTCTCATACCAAAGTTTAAAATTGAACAAATGTGAATGAGGAATTTACTTTAAACTGCATCTTTCGCTTTGGTTTGTAGCGTCACCCAATGTGTGCGGGTAAATTCTTCAATAATCCAGCGGCCATTAAAACGACCTAGGCCTGAGTTCTTTTCGCCACCAAAAGGCGCATGTGACTGATCATCTACGGTAATGTCATTAATATGGGTCATACCGGCTTCAATGCCTAAAGCGAAATTCACGCCGCGCTCATGATTGCGGGTACACACAGCGCTGGATAAACCATATTCTGTATCGTTCGCCAGTTCCAAGGCATGTGCTTCATCGCGGGCTTTAATTACCGGCAAAACTGGCCCAAAGCTTTCTTCACGTGCCAAGGCAGATTTTGGATCGACATCAATAAATACATGCGGTGGAATGAGGTTGCCCTGAATTTCGTCACCAATGAGCATTTTAGTACCCGTAGCTTGGGCATCGTTAATAATCCGCTGGATGTTCTGAACCTGGCTTTGATTGATAATCGGACCAATCAGGGTTGCCATATCGTTTGGATCACCGATGACTAAAGTCTTCACCTTCTGCTCAAGCAAGGATAGAAAATCGTCATAGACTTTTTCATCGACAATTACACGGTTGGTGCTCATGCAGATTTGCCCCTGATGCATGAAGCGACCCATCACCGTCAGCTCTACAGCCAAGGCTAAATCGGCATCATCCAAAACCACCATCGGTGCATTGCCGCCAAGTTCAAGCGCAATACGCTTGATATACTTGCCACCGACGGCAAGCTGACCGACTCTTTTGCCAATTTCTGTTGAACCGGTAAATGAAATCAGGCTTGGTACAGCATGTTCAACAAAATAGTCGCCTATCTCGCTGCCGGCACCGACCACCACATTGATTACACCTGCAGGAAAACCGGCTTCTGCGAAAATTTTTGCCAGTAAAGTGCCGCCTGTTACCGGTGTATCGCTTGCAGGTTTAAGCACCACAGTATTACCCAAAGCAATGGCTGTAATAACTGAACGCATGCTGAGATGAAATGGAAAATTCCATGGACTGATCACACCGATCACGCCTAAGGCTTTGCGGTAAATACGGCTCTGCTGATGTGGAACGCTGGTCGGCAGAATTTCACCCTGTATACGCAGAGGAAAGGTTTTCGCTTCTGCAATAATGCCTTGTGCTGCACCCAGTTCAATGCTGGCTTTTAAACGTGTACTGCCTGATTCCTGAATCAGCCAGTCAATAATCTCTTCACCACGTGTTTTCAGTACCTCTTCCATACGCTGAATCAGTGCAATACGCTCGGCAGGCAAGGTTCTTTCCCATTGAGGCTGCACCTTTTTCGCTGCGGCATAGGCTGCGTCCACATCTGCAGTATTTGCCAGCTGGAACTGATGAATCAGCTGCTGATTATAGGGATTGAAATTTTCAGCTGTGCGGGATGATGAACCCTGCTGCCACTTGCCATCAATATACTGCTGATTTAACTGATCCTGATTGAGCGCATTCATGTAAACAACTCCCTGTTTCTTGTTCTGTGTTTATTGCCAGTGCCTGACTGACAATAAACATACGGTATATTTCAACAAAACACAACCAACTATTCGGTTGATATTTTAATTTAAAAAAAATCTAATGCGGCGTGGGCCAGCAATTAGAATCTATAGGTGTAGTTGGTATAGAAGCGGTGTTCATCCAGTTTGATACCCGCACCTTCAAAGTCGGTTTTAATCAGCATATATTGAAAGCCCAGGCCCTTGAAAAGCCCCTCTTTAATGCCGTAATTCAAGACCAGGTTGAACTCGCTTTCTTTAACATCATCAATGGTCGGATGCTTGATATGATCTGCCATAATATAACGGGTCATCAAATTTAAACCATGAATGCCGATATCTGAAAAATCATAGTCGTAGCGGACTTGAACCGAACGCTCCTGCGCTTTATAGAAACTGATGCTGCCCCACTGGGTTAAATACGGTGCAGGTGTCCAGCCGCTGAGCAAGGGAAATGCCGTATCGCCAGACATTTGCTGATAGCCCAGACCGAACTTATGCGGCCCATAATGCAGCATGGTCATAAAATTATAAGCCTGGTTATCAATTTTGCCCTGCAAGCTGTCGCCAGAATCTTGCGTATCGTAAATACCGGCATTTGTAGCCAGTTTTACTTGGTCTGAAAACTTATAGAGGTGCTTCAACCCGATATAGTGCTGATCATAGATGTCTTCCAGGCCGCCATAAAAATATGACATATCCAGACTTGGTGACAATTTATAATCGATACCGAATATATTTAAGCCATCTGAAACCTGACCGGTTTTATTCACGTCCAATGTCAGTTTTTCATAATCTTCTTTATCACGCGCCAAAACGCGGCTAATACGCCCAGCCGTGATTCGGGTATTCTGAATATCATTGGACTCTAACATAAGACCTTTAAAAGTCGTCGGTAAATTCCGGCTGTGATCAATATGTACAACCGGTAGCTTCGGCATCAACTGACCATACCGGATTTCAGTTTTAGCTATTTTGGCTTTTAGCGTTAATCCCAGTTGAGTCTGATCCTGCTCCTGTTCTCCGGTAACAGGATCATTCGGCATGGTGCCATCACGTACCAGTTCATTGTCATTTTTCATCAAGCGCTGGGCATGCATCACCGTACCGTCCAGACCAAAAGCAACTGGACCGATCGGTTCGGCATAGCCTGATTTAATACTCAGTGATGCACTTTGCGACCAGTGCTCAAATTCTGGAACAGGTTGGGTGTCCGGTATACGATGCATATAGAAATTGCGGAAGTCCACTTGAACCTGCGCATCTTTTACAACATCTGCCTGAACAGCGCCAGCTGAACACACCAAGCACCCCAAAGTAAGTATTTTTAATTTCAACATAGCAGCAATCCTCTTTGCTTTCTTTCCAACTTTCCGTAGCTGCAATGGAGCTTCCCTCGTTCTTCTCGTTTAGAATACTTGAGTATTTTTAGACCCATCTCCATTGCTTTGTTGATCGTGCATTCTTCATATCCATGAAAAATGTTTCCGCCTTCCTGCGGAAATACTTCTTATCCTGGTTTCAATCCCATGAATACACAGCGGATAAGAAGCTAAACAACATCCCTGTCGTAAAGCCCACCTTTTTATACGCGTTGATCAGAGCATGCTGTTCTGTTCAACGCAGCTATAATTCCGGTTTAGCCGTTTTTTCTTTAAAGCCAGGCTTTATGCTTCGGCAGATTCAACGGCAGTCTTTTCAATCTCGGTTATTTTTATAAGTAACCCTAGTTGACTACCCAGTAAAACTATACTTCCCATTACTTGGCATTTCATAGCAAAGGACAGATGACCCATTTTTTAATTTTCCGGGTCATCAGCGGGCTGTTTTCTGATTAGCTGACCTTCACCGTGATGCCAGTCAGTCCAGCAATATCCGCATGCATGACATCCCCTTTGACTACAGTACCAACCCCTTCTGGCGTGCCGGTAAAGATTAAATCGCCCTGCTTCAGTTCAAATAAAGTCGAAAGATTAGCAATGGTTTCTGCAATATTCCAGATTAAATGACTCACATCACTACGCTGTTTGGTCTCACCATTGACGGTTAAATGAATATCACCGCTATTTAACTCACCTGCTTGACTTTTAGGGTGAATCAAACCCACCGGTGCAGAGTAATCAAATGCTTTACCCACTTCCCATGGACGGCCTTTTTCACGTTGTGCGATCTGTAAATCGCGGCGGGTCATGTCCAGACCTACTGCATAACCGTAAATATAGTTGGCAGCCTCTTCCACTGAAATATTTTTACCGTCTTTGCCAATCGCCACGACCAGCTCGATTTCATAATGGTAATTTGAGGTCTGTTCCGGATACGGAATTGAGATTTCCTCACCTGCAGGTACCGGTACAATCGACTGTGGATCATTTGGCTTACAGAAGAAAAATGGCGGTTCACGGTCTGGATCGAAACCCATTTCACGTGCATGTGCTGCATAGTTACGACCGACGCAATAAACACGGCGTACCGGGAACAGATCCTGGCTATCTTTGACAGCAAGACCGACAATTGGCATTGGGTTAAATACAAAACTCATGTTCTTTCCTTAGTTTTCAATTCTATAATTTGTTTAAACTGCGTCAGGCTGACTGGCAGGCGCTGCTACCTGAAATGCTGGCAAAGCCATACATGCATCATAAACACGCTGAATATGTGGATATTTACTCATGTCCACCTGAAAGCGTTTTGATGAATCCACCTGTGGAATCAAGTAAGCATCGGCTAGTGTCGGTGTATGACCATAGCAAAAATTACCACGCTCCAAATCTGCGACAAGCAGACTTTCCAATGCACTAAAGCCTTCATCAATCCAGTGCTGGCACCAGCTCTGAACTTGCTCATCATTTAGCGACAAGGTATTGCGCAGATATTCCAAAATTCGCTTGTTATTAATTGGATGAATATCACAGCCGACCAATGCAGCGTAGGCGCGCACTTTTGCACGCGCGATAGGATCAACCGGTAATAACGGGTGTTCCGGATGGGTTTCCTCCAACCATTCGATAATGGCCGGACTTTGAATCAGCTGCTGATCATTGACTGCCAGCACCGGCACAAAACCCTGTGGATTGATGGCTTTAAATTCTGCTTGATGATGCTCATTTTTCATCAGTGAAACAGGAAGCAGCTCATAAGAAATCTGCTTCAAGTTCAGCACAATCCGAGTTCGGTGCGATGTGCCACTGCGGAAAAAACCATACATTTTCATGCTGCTGTTCCTGTATAGTGCTTAGCTGCGTCCAGACAGTTATCGACATTCCAGCTATATAGCCAGGCCATTGCTTCGTAGAAACCTTCGCTTTTGCGTCCGCGCCATAAATCATTGCGTACCATGCGCTGTACGCCTTTGGCATGGTACAGCTTGCCCATTTCACGTGAAGACAGAACAATACGTGCTGTACGCGCCACTCGCGCACGTTGATAAATTTCAAATGCTTCAACAATATTGTTATTGCTGATGCGTAGCGCTTCGCCCAAGGTCACGGCATCTTCCATCGCCATACAGGCACCTTGTGCCATGTACTGTGTGGTTGGATGTGCGGCATCACCAAGCAGCGTCACGCGACCATAGCTCCACTGATCAATCGGTTCACGATCTGCCGTTGCCCAGCGGCGCCAGGATTTAGGCAATTCAATCAGCTGACGCGCTTTTGGACAGATGCCTTCGAAATAAGACAGCACTTCTTCTTTAGAGCCATCTTTTACGCCCCATTCTTCCTGTTCGCGGCTGTGGAAAGTCACCACCACGTTATATTCTTCACCGCCACGTAGCGGATAATGCACTAAATGGCAATTCGGTCCGACCCAAATGCTGGCCGCATTCCATTGTAAATTTTCCGGAAATTCCGCTTTAGGTACCACGGCGCGGTACACCACATGGCCTGTCACCAGCGCCGGATCACCGACATATTTTTCACGCACTACGGATTTCACACCATCAGCGCCAATCAGTGCCTGACCTTTATAGCTATTGCCCTTATGGTCTGTAATCGTGACGCTATTTTCATCTTGTTCAACATTAACAATACGGCAATCGGTGATGATCTCGATATCACCGATTTCATGTGCTCCTTCAACCAAAGAGCCATGAATGTCGGCACGATGAATCACGGCATAGGGATTGCCAAAACGCTGAATAAACTTTTCATCGGTTTCAATACGACCGACCTGATATTCATCAATCGCGTCATGCATGACCATATAATCGGTATACACAGCACGGGCACGTGCTCGGTCACCAATACCTAGCGCATCAAAAGCATTAAAAGCATTCGGTCCCAGCTGGATCCCTGCGCCAATTTCACCAATTTCGGGCGCCTGTTCAAAGACTTGGATTTTAAAACCACGCTTAGCCAAAGCGAGTGCAGCTGCAAAGCCGCCAATACCGCCTCCGGCAACTAAAATCGGCATATTCTGATTTGACATCTTTTTTCTTCCTTAAAAACTAGACGCTGCGTGGTCGGGTTGAATACAAACCGAGTTTTTTCTGCAGCGGTGCTTCATCCGCAACAAATACATAGGCTGGCTGTTCACTGCTATTGATTAAATCAATCTGGGCAAAACACGGCGTGCATGCTGTATCTGAACGTGCCAGGTCAAAATGATCGGTATTGATTGAAATGCCGAGCTGTCCCTCAATGACATGAAAGACTTGTGCAGCAGATCGACGTGTCAGTTGTACCGTTTCATTCGGCGCGACGCGAATTGCGGAATAGCCAATGATGTGCTGACAGTCCTGACCTGTCTCGGGATTAATAAAGCTGACCTGTGCAGGTACCTGATGATTTGCATCTGCAGCCAAAGCATCCAATACATTTTTAGTGTCTATCCATGCATAACGTAACAACGGATAATTGGCGTTTTGTCTTACGAAATGTACCGTTGGAACCACGCCTTTGGCATAGTGATGGCCCAGATCTGTGCCTTGAATCTGCTGCACATCGCCACCTTCAACATAGGAAGCTTCCATGTAATACACCAGTGGCAAATCGAGAACATCCAGCCAGATCACTGGCTCATCGCCATCATGACCATGTTCATGCCACAAACCTGACGGCGTAAGAATTAAATCACCATGCTCCATCCGGCATTTTTGTCCTTCCACGCTAGTAAAAGCACCTTGACCTTCAACCACCAAGCGGACTGCGTTTGGCGTATGTCGGTGTGATGGCGCCCATTCATTTGGAAGCAACAGTTGCATGCCCAAATAAATTGACGATGTTGCTTTCATATTTTCCAGGCCATGTCCCGGATTGGCCAAAACCAGTACGCGGCGTTCTGCCTTTTCAATCGGGGTCAGTTCACCTGCTTCAAGCAACAAAGGCTTGATGTCACTGTAATGCCAGGCTGTCGCTTGAGTCAGCGGCACGGGTTGTTTAGGAGGCAATACATTACGCAGGCTTGGCCATAGTGGGACTAAATTGGATTGGGTTAAATGATCAATATAGGTTTGAGGTAAATCTTCTAATCTCGCCAGTTGTTCCATCTGCTTAATCTCATCCTGATTTGCTCAAATCGCTTTCATTCATTGAAAGACTGATAAAAAATTACTTGAATCCAATCTAACAATCAGAATGTCTTGAATACATAAGCGAAAATGAATAGGCTGTATTGATAAAATCAATACAGCACGCATCAATATGGACATTGACTCAAGACTGGTACAAATTTTTCATGAAATTTATAGACATAGAAGTGTTTCTAAGGCTGCAGATGCTTTGAATACCGGCCAATCAACGCTCAGTATTGGCTTAAATAAATTGCGTGAACATTTTAATAATCCGCTTTTTGTGCGCATTGGCAACAGTATGGAACCGACCGATCTGGCCAAGGATATTTATCCGATTGCAGTCGATTTCTTAAGCAACCTGAAACTGATCAATCATTTCAATGTTGATTTTGATCCACTGACATCAAATTACGAGTTTAAGATCAGCATGACCGATATCAGTCATCTGGTACTGCTGCCTAAACTGGTCAACTATCTACGTGAACATGCACCGAATATACGCTTGAACATTGTGCCGATTGATACGGATACATCTCTAAAAATGGCTGAAGGTGACATTGATCTGGCGATTGGTTTTATACCGCAGCTGGAAGCGGGTTTTTATCAGCAGACACTTTTTAAACAGCAATATTCAGTTATCTGTAGCCCTGAACATCCCAGATTAAAGCACCATAGCTTAAGCAATGAAGAGTTTAGCCAGGAACTGCATATCGATATTTTAGCGACTGGCGGGCATTATGTGATTGAGCATGAATTGCAGAGAATAGGCATCAAACGTAATATCCTCATGAAGTTGCCGGGGTATCTGGGTGTTGGACTCATGATTAAATACACAGATGCAATCGCGACAGTTCCGCGGTATCTGAGTCGTTTTCTCGCTTCCCATGGTGACGTGAAAATCCTGACCCCACCGTATTCATTTCCTCAATACAGTGTCAAGCAACATTGGCATGCCAGACAACACAACAACCCTAATCTGCAATGGCTTAGAAAAATCTGTTTTGACCTTTTTTCTGAATATGAAAGCAAAGATCTACTTTAAACATCAGTGTAGATTTAATCTGAATTACGGATAAGAAATAGATTTCCATAAAAGTGGCTATCAATTGGCTGCTCATAGCTCATTTATAAAGCTGGCTATGATGTCCGATCATTCCGAATGATTAGACTCATGTAGCCTAATCATGGCGTTTTGATAAATCTATTAGTTATTTTAAGCTTTTATTATTTCACCTTTTTCCCCTCAATATTAAAAAGTCCCTAAGCATGCCGCCATGCTGCTACTTAGAGACTTTGAGGGTTAAAAGAATTTTAGTCTTCAAACACTTTGGCTTGATTAATCAATTGCTGAAACACAGATCCATCTTGAAGCTGATTGGCACTGAGTAAAGCCAATTTCACCAAAAATAGCTCACGTTTTTCGGCAGGTATTGAATCCAGGCTTTCAGCCAAGTGATCATAGACTTTTTCTAAATCATCAATTGCAATTAGGCTCATGCGGCTACTCCATTTTCAACATTGGCGAATTGTTCAAAGGTTTGGGTTAAAGCATTTTCTCGATAGTTTAACCAGCGGCCATTAATATGATGACCTGGACGCACCAGATAGATTGCGCCTGATTGTGCCAGTAAACGCTGCTGAGCAATATCGGTATTGATGGCAAGGTTACGGTCTGCTGCTTCTACTTTTTGACCATCAATATTCAAAGCGATCAGCTGTACCGGAATATCTTTGGCTTTCAGCTGTTCCACTTCATGTACCAAAGCCTGCGGCAACTGTCCGTTTTCAGTGATCGCTAATACCGAGAATCTGCCTGAGATGTAACTGTACAAATAGCTGCCATCCGCAAACTTAATATTTGGAATTAATGCCCCATTTTCAGTCTGTTCAGACATCTGTGCATTATCATCAAACTGACTGTTCAAGGGTGAATGTGTATAGGCATGTGGACGCGAAGTACGCCAATGATAGAGTGGGCGGACAAACTCATGTTCAAGTGACAGTGACAGCACCGCATCACGAAGTAACTTGTAGCCATCGGTTGGTGGTGCCATAAAGCGTGTCGACTTACCGGCTTCGGCAATAATTTCGCGCGCGGCCCCGACGCGGTCAAAGGTATAACTGCCTAAAATCGATTCCGCTGCCCAGCCTTTCACAGCTGCTGCCAGTTTCCATGACAGATCCTGGGCATCCTGGAAACCGGTATTTGCACCACGTACACCAAAGATTGGAAGCAAATGCGCTGCATCACCGACAAATATAATGCGGTTTTGGACATAATTATCTAAGGTTAAGGCACGTGCTGAATATACCGTGCTCCAGTCCATTTCCCACTCAAGGTGATCCTGACCAATCATTTTTAATTGGTCCTGAACCGCTTTATGCAGGTTTTCAGGTTTTAAGGCTTCTTCAGGGGTCACAGTGCTATCAAGCTGATAGTCAAAACGCCAAATGCTGTCCGGTTCACGATGCATAAGGATCGTGTTACCAGGGTTCCAGTCAGGAGAGAAATATGCCAGACGTTCTGTTGGATAATCCAGTTTAATGCGAATGTCGGCAATGACAAAGCGACCTTCGTAGCTCGCACCTTCCATTCTTAATTTCATGCGTTCGCGAATAGGTGAACGGCCACCATCAGCGGCCACTACCCATTTCGAAGTGTGTTGATATTCACCTTCAGGGGTATGAACAGTTAAAGTCACCTGATCATCTTGTTGCACATGATTGACCACATTATTGCCCCAACGCACTTCAATGTTGTCATTTTCATGTATGGTTTCCAGCAAGAAGTGCTCAAGCCAGTTTTGCTGCAAGTTATTTAATGGCGCATATTGGTCATGTTCAGAGGTCGGTGATTCCATACGGAAAGCCACTTGGCCTTTGTAAATAGAATTACCATGCGTCCAAGGTAAGGCTTTCGACATAATTTTTTCAGCAGCACCCACAGCATGCAAAATTTCCATCGAACGTTTGGTATAGACCAGGGCGCGGCTTCCTTCAGACAACTGTAATTCTGAGGACAGCAAAATCACTTTCACGCCCTGCTTTGCCAGCAGCAGCGCAGTAGTCATGCCAATTGGACCTGCACCGACCACAGTGACGGTTTCTGCGTCAGTGATGACAGGTTCTTGACTATGAAAATGTGGAAACACCTGATATTGGTAATAAAGAGACTTTCGTGGCTGCGTTGCTGGAAAATGCATTTCGAACTCCTTGTCCTTATTATGCGAAAACGATATCAATCGTTTAATTAAACTGTTAACCATTCAACCCGCGTAATACACTGCAATTGAAGGTGTAATTCATTCTTTTATTTCGCAATCATGCTGGCAGATCCTTTGCAGCTATTGGCTATGCGTAGCGCTTTGCTACGCTTGCCCTTTCGTTACAAAATCTGTGAGTGCCTGCGCTGTAGCTTTTAAAACACGAACCTTTTCATGTTCAAAGTCCATCGGCAAATACGCCTCATTACCCAGTGCTGCAATACAGAACTCAATGTCGCCATGACTATTAAATACCGGGACACAAAATGAGTTCACACCCACCAACATATCGCCTGAAACAGTCGCTGCGCCCTGTAACACAATACCCTGTTTCATCTCTAAAAATTCGTTCCAGTTTGCCGGATAAACCTGTACGCCCTGTTGTTGTTTGTTCTGCCATTCACGTTCAAGTAAAGGACGAACCATATTTTCTGGCATAAAGCTCGCAAATGCGCGACCGGTTGCCGAGTTCAAAAGTGGCATGATCGAACCGACACGAGTAATGACCGATACCGGCTGATCAGGTTCAATAAACTGCACAATCAATGGCCCTTGCGAGGTCCAGCGACTGATTTGTAAGCCACAGTGAATTTCACGATGCAAAGCCTGAATATACGGCTGTGCTGCCTGAATCACATCGGTACGCTGAATGCATTGCAGGCCTAGCCGCCATGCCTGATCACCCAGGGCATAACGTCCATCTTCAAGCTGCTTAGCATAATTCATGCGCACCAGACTCACCACATAGCGATGCACTTTTGCCGGATGCATGGTCAAGGCTTCCGCCAGTTCCTTCAGCATCATGGGATTACGATGCGCAATTAAAGCATCAAGCACACCCAAACCCACTTCTAAGGATTGCACACCACCTTGTGTTTTTTCTTCAGACATTAGTCGATAACTCTCATTTTCTATGACGTCTATTCTACCCGAAGCCATCTGATTACCAAGAACCAGATTGAATGAGAGCATCGAGAAATCTCAATTCATTTTATTTAAATTTACGTTATACGTAATTAATTTATGTATTGCGTAATTTATGAAAATCAGTATGATGAGATTAATCCCAAAAATCAATAGGTCTTGGACATCAGAAGCATGAATTTTTATAAAAATATATAAGCCATTGTTTTTAATATTTTTATATTTAATTATCAGCCTAATTTCCAGATCATTAGACGCAAAAATGAATATCAGGGTTGCATGCAATCCGGTGGTTTTACATAAGGAACATGGACATGACTCACCAGTTAAAATCGTTTATTGAGGTTGCTCAGGATTCAGATTTCCCCATCCAGAACTTACCTTACGGCGTATTTAGTGAAACGCCTGAAGGTACACGTCGTATTGGGGTGGCCTTGGGTGAATGGGTGGTTGATCTTGCCGCATTGGAAGCTAAAGGCTATTTAGCCATTCAAGCGGGTGAACAGTATTTTAATCAGCCGACCTTGAACAAATTTATTGATTCAGGCAAAGCCAACTGGTCAAAAGTTCGCGCAGAATTGCAAGATTTATTGTCTGCAGACAATGCTGAATTACGTGATAACGCTGAACTTCGTGAACAGGCATTCTTTAAGCAGGCCGATGTCACTTTACATTTGCCAGTTCATGTTCCGGGCTATACCGATTTCTATTCTTCAAAAGAACACGCGACCAATGTGGGCTGCATGTTCCGTGACCCGAAAAATGCCCTGCTTGCGAACTGGTCAGAACTGCCTGTCGGCTATAACGGTCGTGCCAGTTCAGTGATTGTCAGCGGTACCGACATTGTGCGTCCATCGGGTCAGATCAAACTGCCAAATGAAGAACGTCCGCAATTTTCAGCATGCCGCAAACTCGACTTTGAACTTGAAACCGGTTTTATCATTGGCAAACCAAATACATTGGGTGAGCCGATTTCGATTGAAAATGCATGGGATCACATCTTTGGTATGGTGCTGTTTAATGACTGGTCGGCACGTGATTTACAGCAATGGGAATATGTGCCACTCGGTCCGTTCAACTCCAAAACATTTGCCTCTTCCATTTCGCCATGGATTGTGACTTTAGAAGCACTTGAGCCTTTTAAAACCAGCTCACCTGTTCAAGAGCCGCAGCCTCTGGCGTATTTACGTGAAGATCATGCCGCAAACAGCTATGACATCCATCTGTCTGTAGAAATTCAAGCGGAACAAGCATCGCAGGCCGATGTGATTTGTGAAACCAATTTTAAATACATGTACTGGTCGATGGCGCAGCAATTGGCACATCACACGATTGCAGGCTGTAACGTACAAGTCGGTGATCTGATGGGTTCAGGTACCATTTCAGGTCCAACTCCAGATTCTTATGGTTCACTGCTCGAAATTACCTGGAATGCGACGAAGCCACTGATGTTGTCCAATGGCGAACAACGTACCTTCATCCAGGATGGCGACAGCGTGATTATGAAAGGTCATTGTGAAAAAGACGGTTTACGCATTGGTTTTGGCGAAGTGACTGGCAAAATCCTGCCTGCGCTTCAGTTTGATTTTCAGTAATACCGGGGATCAAAGCCATGCAACTTTATACCTATTTTCGTAGCTCTGCGGCCTATAGGGTTCGCATTGCACTGAATTTAAAATGTTTAAATGCCAATTATATTCCCGTGCATTTAGTTAATAACGGCGGCGAACAGCACAGTGAAGCTTATAAAGCGCTGAATCCAGCGGAATTGGTACCCACTCTAATAGATGATGAATTTCAGCTCAGTCAGTCGCTGAGCATTCTGGAATATCTGGAAGAGCAACACCCTGAAGTGGCATTGCTTCCACAAGATATTCAGCAGCGAGCTTTGGTGCGTGCCTTCAGTCTCGCCATTGCCTGTGACATCCATCCACTGAATAACCTGCGAGTTTTGCAATATCTGTCAGGCCCGTTGCAAGTTTCAGATGAGCAAAAAAATACCTGGTATCGCCACTGGGTAGAGCTTGGCTTTAAAACTTTGGAAGCCTTACTGCACAATTCCAATGGACGTTTTTGTTTTGGCAATCAGCCGACATTTGCGGATTGCTGCCTGATTCCACAAGTCTATAACGCCTTACGTTTTAATGTGGATTTAACTGCTTATCCAAAAATCACCTCGATTTATCAACATTGCAACACCCTCGCAGCATTTCAGCAGGCTGCTCCAGAAGCACAGCAAGACGCGGCTTAATTTCAAGAAAAGGACATTCAAAATGGCAATACAAATTGAAAAAATTCACCACGTTGCATACCGTTGCAAAGATGCCAAAGAAACGGTGGACTGGTACAAAAAAAATCTCAACATGAACTTTATTCTGGCATTTGCCGAAGATCATGTGCCATCGACCAAAGCCTTTGATCCCTACATGCATTTATTTTTAGATGCCGGTAATGGCAACGTTTTGGCCTTCTTTGAACTGCCAACCCAACCTGAAATGGGGCGTGATGAAAACACCCCAAAATGGGTTCAGCACATTGCCTTAAAGGTTAAAGACCGCGCGGCATTAATTGAAGCCAAAGCACATTTGGAAGCCAATGGCATAAATGTTTTGGGCATTACCAATCACGGCATTTTCCATTCCATTTACTTCTTCGATCCAAATGGTCACCGTTTAGAGTTGGCATATGATGATGAAAAAGCACCTGAAAAAATCGCCATGATTAGCGAAAAAATGAAACACGAGATGTTGGAAGAATGGTCAAAAACCAAACGTGCCCCACACCATACCCATTTCTTACATGCAGACGAGCTTGAAAATAACTCAGCAGCTGCAAAAGTAGATCATTGATTTAAAGGATTAAGCACGTGAATAAACTGGTTGCAAGCGCAGCAGAAGCCTTGGAAGGCATTGTTGCCGATGGTCAAACCCTTGCGGTAGGTGGTTTTGGTTTATGTGGTATTCCTGAAGCACTGATTGAAGCACTCAAAGATACTGGGGTTAAAAATCTGACCTGTATTTCCAACAATGCGGGTGTCGATGACTTTGGTTTGGGTAAGTTATTACAAACCAAACAAATCAAAAAAATGATTTCATCTTATGTGGGTGAAAATAAAGAATTCGAACGCCAATATTTAAATGGTGAACTCGAAGTTGAACTGACTCCACAAGGTACATTGGCTGAAAAACTCCGTTCAGGCGGTGCAGGCATTCCTGCATTTTACACCCGTACCGGTGTCGGCACTCTCATTGCCGAAGACAAAGAAAGTCGCATCTTTAATGGTCAGGAATATATTCTTGAAGATACCTTGACTGCCGATGTGGCCTTGGTGAAAGCCTATAAAGCAGACAAAGCTGGCAATCTAGTGTTCCGTAAAACGGCACGTAACTTTAACCCGGAATGTGCTGTTGCCGGCAAGTTCACCGTGGTTGAAGTGGAACAGGTGGTTGAAATTGGTGAAATTGATCCAGATGACATCCACCTACCGGGTATTTATGTCAATCGTATTGTCTTGAATGCAAGCCCAGAAAAACGTATTGAACAAATGACGTTAAAGGTGGAGGCATAATCATGGCTTGGACACGTAATGAAATGGCACAGCGTGCGGCACTTGAACTTGAAGATGGCTTCTATGTCAATTTAGGTATTGGTCTGCCGACACTGGTGGCCAACTATATTCCGGACAACATCAACGTCTGGCTGCAGTCTGAAAATGGCTTGCTCGGTATCGATGAATTTCCCACGGCAGACACCGTTGATCCTGACCTCATCAACGCGGGTAAACAGACAGTCACTGCACGTCAAGGCGCGGCATTTTTCTCAAGCTCTGAATCATTTGCCATGATTCGCGGTGGTCATGTCAATATCGCGATTTTAGGCGCGATGGAAGTGTCTGAAACAGGTGATCTTGCAAACTGGATGATTCCTGGTAAAAAAGTCAAAGGTATGGGGGGTGCGATGGACTTGGTTGCTGGCGTACAAAAAGTTGTGGTCCTGATGGAGCATAGTGCGAAAGATGGTAGCCCGAAAATCGTGAAACATTGTACCCTGCCACTGACGGGTCAAGGCGTGGTTAACCGTGTCATCACTGAACTGGGGGTCATGGACATTACTGCTGAAGGCATGAAACTGATTGAACTTGCAAAGGATGTGACTCTAGAACAAATCCAGGCAGCCTCAGGTGTTGAACTGATTACCACTGATCTCGTTGCAGCTTAATCTTCGCAATAAAAAAGCAGCTCCGGCTGCTTTGACCTCTGTTGAAGATAGTGAAGACTTTAACTTTGCAATCTCTCATCAGGCAACTGATAAAAACCTTCTGCAATTTGCTTTGGTTTGTAAATTTAGCTCCGTTCAAAATGCTTTGAGTTAAGCCATCTAATCAAGCAGGCTGAACTCGAATGAGTTTTCAGATCACTTACATCTCAACCATGAAATGCTGCTTCTATTGCAGCAATGTCAATTTTCTTCATCGTCATCATGGCATCGAATGCGCGTTTGGCGGCTGCACGGTCAGGGCTGGTATATGCTTTAATTAGCGCGATTGGAGTAATCTGCCAAGAGATTCCCCACTTGTCCTTACACCAGCCACATTCGCTCTCCTGACCGCCATTTCCGACAATTGCATTCCAGTAGCGATCTGTTTCTTCCTGGCTTTCGGTTGCCACCTGAAATGAGAACGCTTCGCTGTGCTTAAATCCTGGCCCACCGTTTAGTCCGAGGCATGCAACCCCCAGTACTGTAAATTCAACGGTAATAATGTCACCCTCATGCCCAGATGGATAATCTCCTGGTGCACGATGTATCGCACCGATGTATGAATCTGGGAAGGTCTCCGCATAAAATCGTGCAGCGCCTTCTGCATCATTCTCGTACCAAAGGCATATCGTATTCTTTGCAATATTCATCATTTCACCTCTTCATGGAGATTAGAACTTAGGCTATTTAGCAAAACTTCAATATGTTCCGATATCAGTCGAACTCAGTTATTCGACACCTTTTCTATATTTAACTAAAAAATGGAATAGACCTATTTCATAATTGTATTTTTATTGATTTAAACGTATTTCTGAGTAATTTAAGGCATCTAGAATATGAATAACTATTTATTTTAATCAAGATCTTAGCCGCGGTCTGATTCATGATCTGCAAGATATCCGCTACCTGAATTTAGCTCATACGTTTATTGACTAATTCAAAGATTATTTTATTGATCTTTTCACTGTGCTTTTTTGCTTTGAATGTCTGTAATTGAATTAAATCGAACAATACAGAAAACAAAAAATACCTTAAATGCTGAATTTAATTTTTTATATTTAATTTAGCTTCTATATTGAAAAGGTTTTATCACTGTCATTTCTGGCAAAAAAATAATTGCCAAACAGAAGACTGAGGCTGATCAATTATTATTTCGTTACTGACTCCACATAGCAGTACATACCAAATTTACAATACCTCAAAGGGATGAGTCTTGAGCTGGTTCTCCCACCAGAATGATCATAAATCTCGATAAGCCAAACTTAGTTTTTTGAATCACTTTCGATACGGCCATCCACCAGATTAATGGTTCGATCACAGGTAGCTGACAGGCGTGGATCATGGGTGACCAGTAGCACAGCACAATCGCGTTCACGATGAACTTTACGAAAGAGCTCAAACATTTCGGCAGCGGTCTGGGTATCCAGATTACCTGTAGGCTCATCGGCCAAGAGTAAGGCCGGTTCAGTGATCAAGGCGCGGGCAATCGCCACCCGCTGTTGCTGCCCACCGGAAAGTTCATTCGGTTTACGGTCAGCAAATTTTTCCAAGCCCACTGCAGCCAGCAATTCACGCGCGCGCTCTAATGCCTGTTTGTCCGGCTTGCCTCGGGTCAGCATTAACGGCATCAGTACATTATTCAAGGCGGTAAAGGCCTGAATAAGGTGGTGGAACTGAAACACAAAACCAATGCTGTTGCCGCGCAGTGCCGTGCGTCCGCTATCATCCATGCCACTGGTGGCCTGACCCAGTAAATATAGCTCGCCACTGCTGGGTTTATCCAGCAAACCCAGAATGTTCAATAAGGTACTTTTGCCTGAACCAGAAGGACCAATCAGTGCAGCAAAATCATTGCGCTCAATCCGCAGATCAATGCCATGCAGCACCTCAACTTCATTGGGTTGACCAATATTATAAGACTTACGCAGCCCCTCTAAACGCAATACTTCCTGAGACTGATCAGACATGACGAATTGCCTCCACGGGATTAAGTGCCGCTGCCCGTCGCGATGGCACAGCCGCAGCCAATACACCGGTCAATGTAGCCAGCAACAAGGCCAATATCACCAGGTTGATCGAGATCGGAATATAAAACAAACCTGGACCAAAGTTATTAAATACCCAGACTAAGCCATAACTGACCACGCTGCCGAGAATCGAACCGAGCAGGCCAAAGATTGCCCCCTGAAATAAGAAAACTCTTAAGATTTGAGATTGGGTTGCACCGGTTGCACGTAAAATTCCAATTTCCCGGGTTCGCTGCACCACGCTGACCGACATCACGCTGGCAATGCCAAACGCCACTGAAATTGCAACAAATATAATAATCATATTGGTCGATAGACTCTGCGCGGTAATTGCATTCATGAGCTGTGCATTGGTTTTAATCCAGCTTTCGGCTTTCAATGAAGTCAGGCGTCCTATCTGTGCTGCCACATTATCTGCCTCAAAAATATCTGCGATGGTGAGATCAATTACGGTTACACCGCCCGGCAGACTGAGTAAGGACTGTGCCTGTTTCAAATCCAGATAGACATAACGCGAATCCAGTTCGCGCACGCCCAGTTCAAATATTCCGGCAATATTCACCACTGCACTGTTCTGCTGACCGGTATCCAGTCGCAACTTGCTACCGACTTGTACACCCAGATCTTTGGCCAATTGAATGCCAATCAGCACATCATCCGCGCCTATTCTTAGCTGACCACTGGTTAAATATTCTTTTAAGGGAATAATCTGTTGATAACGTTCCAGGTTAATACCAACCAAGGCGACCGATTCGACCGCATCACCGCGCTGTACAAAGGCAGGCCCCGACACCACAGGTGATACAGCAGTCAATACCGGCAACTGATCCAAGGTTTCGGTAATTTGCTGCCAGTTATTGATTGAACGAAGTCGCTGTGCACGTTTATCTTCCTGCAATAGCTGTATCGTACCGGGTGCAGGCGGCACAATCAGATTCACTTCATCCGGTGACAGCAAACGGATATGCGCCTGAGTACCCAAAGTGCGTTCAACAATATTCGACTGTAGCCCTTGAATTAAAGCGCTAATAAACACGATCACGGCAACACCCACGGCGACGCCCACCGTGATCATAATAGATTGCGCACGCCCTTCTCGCAAAAAACTGATTGCGATAGTCCACTCCGTCCAAAGCCGCCCGAAAAAGTTTTTCAATCGAATTTCACCGGTAATTCATTTTTGCTATCTGTATCATCAGCTTGATTCGCTAATGCCATTTTTTGCGGTTTCAAGCGTACTCGTGCACCATCTTCTAATTTAGATTCAGCATCAGCCAGTATCTGATCTCCCTGACTCAAACCTGAAACCACTTCTGACATGGCCAGTCCACGTAAACCTAAAGTAACCTGCTGATGCTGTATTTTTCCATCCCGTACCAGCCGCACCACAGCCTTATTTCCCTTAATACTACTTAAAGCATCATTTGGGATCACCAGGGCTCGCTCACGTCGGTCAGTTTCGACATTCACCGAAACAGTCATGTCCTGGCGCAAAAACTCAGGGACTGGATCCACGGTTAATCTAACTTCGACCGTACCACGCTGTGGGTCAATGCTCGGTGCAATAAAATTGATCTGGGCAGGAAAAGTCTTTTCTGGGTAAGCATCTGCGATGACAACGGCTTTTTGCTTTAAGGCGAGCCGGGATAAATTGCGCTCATCCAGCGGCACCCGAATTTCCGTATTGCCATCCAGTGCAACGGTAAATAAGGTCTGACCAGGCTGAATCAGATCACCCGGCTCCACATCAAGTGTCAGTACTTTACCCGCGACTGTAGAGCGAATTTTAGTCTTGGCCAATTGCGCCTGTGCTGCAGCAAGTTGCTCACGAAGCTTGGCTTCCTCTACTTGACCCGATGCCAATGCTGCTGCTTTTAATTGCGCTGTTTCATAATTATTGCGAGCGACTCTTTCCGCTTCAACGGCCTTTTCTATTTCTTCTGCTGACAGTACGCCAGCTTCTAAATTGCGTCTACGTGCTGCTTCGCGGCTAGCCTGTTCCAGCTGAGCTTTAGCAGTCGCCAATTCTGCTGCTGCCTGTGGACGTCTGCTGCTGGCTAACTCAGTCAGTGCAAGCTCGGCCTGGCGCACTTGAGCAGTAAGTTCATCCGATTTCAGTACTAAAAGCAGATCACCCGGCGCAACTTGGTCACCCTCCTGAACCCGACGTTCCAGCACTACACCGGTAATTTCACTGCCGATCTGTGCACGCGATACCGTCGCTACACGCCCGGTCGCCACTACAGTTTGCACCAAGGGCATTGAAGTCACGGTATAACTTGGCAACAAGGGCCCCTGCCACCAGCGAAATACAGCAAAACCCGCTGCAAGCATGAGCAATATAATTATCAAAAATTTATAGTGAACAGCGCGCAAAGAGTTTCTCCAGTTCAGTTTAAAAGCACAGTACATCAACCAAAAGTACCTGGCTCTTATAAAATTATATGTTTTAGTCAACATTCTAAAATGATTTCACTTTACTCCACTAGAAGTGAAATCATTTTCCTATTTCTCGTCATTATTTGTAGTTAAATTAATTTATAAATAAGACTGTTATATTCATTCACTGGACTACTATGTCTTCCCCAGATACATTTTGTCTATTTTTTTGTATAGGAGAGAACATTAGGACGGATTATCAGTACCTCTAAATTTGTGGATTAAAGGGAATAAATGATCTACTAAGTACTAGGTTAAGTAAAATTAGCTTTTAAAATCTTTTAGTACGCTCGTAAAATAATTGATCAAGTACTCAAAATATTTTTTTAACTTGTGTTTGTAACACAGGGTGCTGAGCCGCGAACTATTATCCTTTCTTGTTAAGCAAGGTTTTTGAATAAGCCAATAATAATATCTACAAATTCAATAAATTCAACTATAATCAGCATGATAATAAAAAAGGAATATACATTATGCGCCATTCATATCATCTTGAAAAACATTATTTCGAACGTGCTGGATGGTTGCGTGCGGCTGTGCTGGGGGCAAATGACGGGATTATTTCAGTCACAAGTCTTGTGGTGGGAATAGCGGCCAGTGGAGCATCTACCCACACTTTACTGATCACCTGTGTCGCCGGATTAATATCTGGGGCTGCATCAATGGCTGCGGGTGAATATATCTCCGTTAAATCACAACAAGACATTGAAAAGAATGATCTGGAGATGGAAGGACGTGAATTACAACGCCATCCTGAGCATGAATTAAATGAGCTAAAGAATATTTACATACAGCGTGGATTACAACCTGCTTTAGCACAAGAAGTCGCGCAACAACTGACTGACCACAATGCTTTAGACGCACATGCTCGTGATGAAATTGGTATTTCAGCCCATACCTCAGCCCAACCTTTTCGCGCTGCATTCTCTTCAGCCACTGCATTTACTGTAGGCTCATTATTTCCTTTAATTTCAATCATGCTTCTGCCTGAGCAATACTTAGAGAAAGGCGTCATGCTGATTGGGGTGTTAAGCCTCGGAATTATGGGGGCCTTGGCCAGTTATGCTGGCGGTGCAAGTATTTGGAGAGGTTCGGTTCGGGTCATGCTTTGGGGTATTATCGCCATGTTATTCAGTGCTTGGATCGGATCATTATTTAATGTTGCGGTAGCATAAGAACTACCCTTTTTATATGATCTAAATACTTTCAATTCGAGAAATATAACAAGTTTATAGAAATATTTGGCATGCTTTATATCGATAAAGCATGTTGTTCTTGGTGAACACTATGGCTATTTTATAGATCTAAATCACTTCATTTTTTTAAAAAACATACTTTTTAATACATTATCTTTGAAAATAAAATGGTGGATTAATTCAGCACAGGCATGTAAACCTACGACTGCAATGAAGAAGTTAGCTAAAAATTGATGTAATTCACCAATAAATTTAAGATCTTTCACACTGCTTAAAAGTGGCGAATTTAAAGAGAATACTTTGGACTGCCACCACTCTCCTAGACAAATTTCGTCTATTCTTTTTGCATAGGAGATAACCTGATGAGTGGACAAGGATACATCCCAGAATTTAAAGATGAAGCTGTTAAATTGATTACTGAACGTGGATATTCTGTCACTGATGTGGCGGAACGTTTAGATGTATCGCAGCACAGCATTTATAAATGGCTAAATGCCGTACAGGCTTTACGCAACAACCCTGATGAACATGAACTACACGAAGCAAAGAAAGAGATCCTTCATCTGAAAAGTCAGCTTAAGCAAACTGAAGAAGAGCGAGATATCTTAAAGTGAAAGCACTGCTTTCACGCCGTTTTGCAAGCCTGCCCGAGTAAAGTATCAGTTTATCCTGGAATATTGCCATCAATTTAAGATTAAAACGATGTGTCGGGTTCTTAAGATTGCTCATGCCGCCTATTACGCCTGGTTGCATGAACCTGAATCAGGCAGGACTATTGAAGATAAGCGGTTATTACAACTGATCCGGTCTTCTTATAAGGTCAGTTATGGTATCTACGGTTATCGTCGCATCACGCTGGGTTTTATGGCAGTGTGGCGACTTAGGCCAAATGAACCTGATCATATACACTCACTTGCGCAGTATACTGCTCATGGGACAATGCCGTTGCTGAATCCTTTTTTAGCAGCTTGAAGAAGGAAAGAATTAAAAAGCGAATCTATAAAACTCTAGAAACGGCCCGTACAGATATGTTTGATATATTGAGATGTTTTACAATCGAATCAGGCTTCATTCGCATTTTAATGGGATGAAGCCAGAAGCCTTTGAAGCAGCTTCAAAATAAGGCTGTCTCATGTCTAGGATACTGGGAGTAGTCCAAGAACAAATTTATAACTTTTCAAAAGAATCTTCAAATTTTCAGAATAGTACTCAATTTGAAAGGTTAAAGGGGGTTTTTCTTTGAACTTCATGACCATAGAATCGGTGAATTTGAAGCAAAGCAACCATTAAAATTCACTTTAAATTTCAATAAATCATGGCTAGTAGTAGATGCTATAGCTGCACCAAATTTTAATCATAAACAATTATTTTTGTAATGGTTATGTATACGATTTAATATTCCAGTTTAAATTAAAAGGACTGAATTTTGCCTAATAAAGAAATCAGTCCTTCCAATTTGATGGAGTTATTCTCTACCTTCCAATGATACACATAAAAAAGTACGAATTGAAAATTCGCATTATTTATGCAATTTTAAAAATTTTTCCGCTTATAGTGCTCTGGAAAAACATTTCAAAACTAGGACGAATATCTTCACCATCAACAGTGATATGTTTTATATTCGCATGAGATTGCGTATTGGCAAACTGATGATCCACTGTTGCTTGAATAGAGCGTTTAACACCAAACTGATCTTTCACGCTGAGACTCTGTTTAAACATATATATAACCTTAATAAAACCGAAGTGAGAAAATTTAAATAAATTATTGATTTTAATAATTTTATTAATAAAAAATTTTATGATTTAATTTAAATAACTGATTTAGAGAAGTATAAAATGTACGGCCATCCAAATTTAAATCAACCTCTATTCCAGATTGCAGCAGAACTCTTTTACCAACTTCAATTTGTTTAAAACCTTGACGTGTATTCTGCATTTTATTGAGGGGAATTAATGAAACAATAATTTCAGTACCATTTTTAGATTTTGCAATTAAATCATTTATTTTTAGCAACTTATATCCCATTTTTTAAAGATTTTTTCAATTTGTAAAACAAATTTTAGAGTATAAAAAAAGCACTCATGAGTGCTTTTTATTACTGCCTATTATTACTTAGATAGCAACAATATTTACAGCATTCGGTCCTTTTTGACCTTGAGCTACACTGAATTCAACTTGCTGGCCTTCAAATAAGGTTTTGAAACCTGAATTCGCGATTTCGCTGAAATGAGCAAAAACGTCTGGACCTGATTCTGGTTGAATAAAACCAAAACCTTTAGTTTCGTTGAACCACTTTACAGTACCTTTAACAACATTTGAGTTTGACATAATATATCCTACTAATTTTTAATAATTTTTAGTCAATTTATTGACTGATTATAACTTTGAAATAATAAAGAATGAGACTTAAAATCTGAAAAAACGAAGGATTATGACTAAAACTACGATACTTAAAGAAGATTTACCGAAACAAGACTTTTTTCTAGTTAAGTTAAATATACACTAAAAATATAAATAATCAAGTTTTTTAATATATATATTTATTTTTCTAATAAAAGATCCATATTTTATAAAAAATAAAATAAAATCAATTTTATATGGTAAATGTAACAATATAATGTAATATGCTAGTCTAGTATGTTTGATAAGTAATGAATGCAATTATATAGTGCCATAATAACGATATTGATATTTTTAATTTCGGGAATGACAATTTTTTCCCATGCGCAAATCATATATCAACCACCAAATTTTACCGTTTTAAATATTGATAAATAGCAATATTAAATAAGAAATCATAAATATTTTTATTTAACATAAAATTTCTTATGCAAAGTCCAGGTATAAGCCCCAAATAGAAAGGTCCACATAGGACATTTCTGTTTAGGAATAACAATCCTGTTATGGACCTTGAGTATAAAAAATCATTTACCAAAAAATGACCTAGGTTAAATCGTTTTACACTCATAATGACATCGGTTGAGTCGCAATATGATGTCATTATGGTTCATTAAAAAACTAAAATATTGATTGAATTATTATGCTAATAACAAGTTATGAGTCGTTTAACGTATCACTACTACCTAGTATATAAAGTCTATTATCCGAGGTCGCCAAAAAAACTTATTGTCACCTGATACATATGAATAATTAGCAGTCAGAATAATCTGGTTAACCAGTTTATAATTTAAACCCAGTCCAATTCCCAAACCCACATTTTTAATCATTCACTAACTCTAATTTTCTATTTAATTTATTTAGCCTTATGATTAATACGACTATTTTTAGTCATTTTAATTTCACTATAATCTAATGATTGGACTTCACTTTCTTCAACTTTAATAAGGTTCAACTCTAATTGACTTAAATTATCTTTCACTTTATAAAAATCAACTAGATAAACTTAATTTCACCTCATCCATTGTTCGTGATCTGTAAAGCCATAAGCGCTAATAAATAGAAAATATTACGTTGAATAGTTGAATCTAGTTTAGACCATTATTTTTCCCATTCGGATCGACTCGTAATGACAGACCGTTAATATCAGAAAGACGGTACTGTTTTTCCTGCGGCAGTGCTTTTTTACACATCACATCAGTAAGTGACATATCTTTGTCGCAGGTAATTAAACTTATTTAGTGGGTCAAATTGTCCCAATTTTGACCCCCAGAAAGCAAAAATAGGGTCAAACAGCTTAGGATCGGGTCGGACAATACAGCCAATAAAAAAGCCCTTAAACATTGAGTTTAAAGGCTTTTTTAGATTCCGATGGATTACTTCGGAAAGAATTTTGGTGGAGGTGGCGGGAGTTGAACCCGCGTCCGCCAGCACTACGCTCGAGAATACTACATGCTTAGATATCGTCTATTATTTTAACTCTTTGTGACCCGACGAACAGGGTACAAATCGCGATCCTCTAAGTTTAGTACAAAGCCCCGAGGCTTGGCTTTATACGGACTTGTGTGCGTGCGCTTCAGTCGGACTCTCTAACCACAAGTATTCGGAGAGGCGGACAAGCTGCCCTTAGGCAGCTAGAGCGTATGATTCGTCGTTTGCGACTATTAAAATGCAAATTTGATTTACGAGAGAAAATGCGCTCTCGACATGCATCTATGAGTTTCATCACCAGCGTCGAAGCCAGAAACACCCCCAAATGAACCGCTATCATAGCATAAATGTCTAAATCCGCAGTGGGTTTTTTTAAACATTTACACAAACATATGCGATTAATACAATAATTGCGCTAATATTTTATTTTTCAAGTCCTATAAAAGAAAAAATTATGAGCTATTTACTTGCACTTGATCAGGGAACCACCTCTAGCCGTGCGATCATCTTCAATGAACAAGGAAAAGTTCAGGCAACAGCTCAACGTGAAATACATATAGCCACACCGCATTCAGGCTGGGTAGAACAGGATGCACAGGAAATTTGGACCACTCAAATTGCTGTCGTTCAGCAAGCCCTAGCCTCTGCCGGTATTCTTGCTAAAGATATTCAAGCTATTGGTCTAACCAATCAACGTGAAACTACCGTGGTTTGGGATAAACGCACGGGCAGACCGCTTGCCCCTGCAATTGTCTGGCAAGACCGCCGTGCAACTGAATGGTGTAATCAACTTCTACAACAAAATTTGCAGGATAAAATCCAGCAAAAAACCGGTTTAAGAATTGATCCTTATTTCAGTGCCGGAAAACTGGTTTGGCTACTGGAAAATATTGACGGGCTACGTGATTTGGCTCAGCAGGGTCATGTGGCTTTTGGTACCGTCGATAGCTGGTTGATGTGGAATCTGACCCAAGGTGCCGAACACGTCATAGAAGCCAGTAATGCCTCCCGTACCATGTTAATGAATCTGAAAACTCAGACTTGGGATGAAGAATTACTTGATCTGTTCAATATCCCGCATTCCATTTTACCGAATATTATTGCCTCGGATACCTATATGGCCGACACAGCTACAGGTTTGCTCGGAGCCAATATCCCGATTATGGGGATTTTAGGCGATCAGCAATCTGCCCTGTTTGGTCAGTCCTGCTTTGAGATCGGTACAGCAAAAAATACCTATGGCACAGGTTGTTTCATGCTATTTAATACCGGTCATGAGGTGCAATTTAGCCATAACAAACTCATCAGCACGCTAGCCTGGCAATGTCATGAAAAAACCACCTATGCACTGGAAGGCAGTGTATTTATGGCAGGTGCCATTGTGCAATGGCTACGCGATGGTTTGGGGATTATTCAAAATAGCCGTGAAATCGAACAGCTGGCTTGCCAAGTAGAGGATACAGACGGCGTAGTTTTGGTGCCTGCGTTTACCGGACTCGGTGCACCGCATTGGGACAGCGATGCCCGTGCCCTGCTCTGCGGCATGTCGCGTGGGACCAATAAAGCCCACATTGCCCGTGCTGCTTTGGAATCGATTGCCTTTCAGGTATCCGATGTACTGATGGCGATGCAGTCCGATATTGCTCATCCCTTAAAAGAGCTGCGTGTGGATGGCGGCGCAAGTAGTAATGACATGCTGATGCAATTTCAGGCCGATATCTTAAATGTGCCGGTATTGCGTCCTAAAATGCTGGAATCCACCGCTTGGGGGGCAGCAGCCATGGCCGGATTAAAAGCTGGTGTATTTTCCAATATGTCGGATATTTCTGCATCCTGGCAACTGGAACGCGCTTTTGAGCCGAACATGAATGAAGACCAGCGCCAGTTTCATCTAAGTAAATGGCAAAACGCATTAAAACGTGCCAAATCCGATATTTAAGAATTTTCAAACAATAAAAAACCGCTTCGAAAAGCGGTTTTTTATTAATGGGCATGACCGCCACCGGTGACACCCTTCTTAGGCCGTGGACATAACCAGATAATCAGTCCGGCAAAAACAAAGACCATCGCCAGAATTAAAAACACATGATTGGCCGATAAGGTAGATGCTTCTTTATCAACTAGACTGGAAATATAGCCCAAAGTACTTTCCGGGCTCATTCCCCTTTGCAGCAAAGTATTTTGTACTTCATCGACATGCAAAGTTCCCGCCATCTCACTGCGTGCCACTTTACTATGGTCATCCCAAATGGTAACGGCAATAGAGGCACCAATGGCCCCCGCCATGGTTCTGAGGAAATTCATCAAACCCGCAGCAGAAGCCATTTCCTGAGGCAACACTGAAGCCAGCGCCATATTCGACAGAGGAATAAAGAAGAATGGTACAGCAAAACCCTGCAAGATTTGCGGAAAAGCCAAAGCCATAAAGTCAGCCTCTGTCGTCCAGAACGCCCGCATCAAGGTCACTACGCCCAGCAAACAGAGACCAAAACTGGCCAATGCACGCTGGTCATATTTGGTCGCCAGTTTGGCCACAATCGGCGACATCAACAAACTGCCAAAACCCATAGTGGCTGTCAGATAACCCGCCCAGGTGGCAGTATAGCCGAGATTGATCTGCAACCATTGGGGAATCATGACAATACTGCCAAAGAAAGCCCCAAAACCAAAGGCCAAGGCCAGAACGGAAATGGTAAATCCTCGATATTTAAAGATCTGGATATTCACTACCGGATGGCGCTCAGTGAGTTCCCAAATAGTAAAAATGATCAGGCCAACCAAGGCGATAATGGCCAGAATGACAATAAACGGATTGTTAAACCAATCCCGTTCATGGCCTAAATCCAGCATTAACTGTAACGCACCAATCCATAAAATCAGCAGGAATAAGCCACCCAGATCAATTTTGAGTTTATTGGTTTCCGTTTCAGCAGGCTTCAGCAAACGCATGGCGGCCAGCGCACAGCCAATCCCGACGGGAATATTGATAAAGAAAATCCAGTGCCAAGACCAGTTATCACTAATGGTACCGCCAAGGATCGGTCCTAAGATGGGTCCCACAACGGTGGTCATGGCCCACATGCCCATCGCCTGCGACTGTTTCTCTGGCGGGAAAATACGCATCAGCAAGGTTTGGCTGAGTGGCATAATCGGACCGCCAAACAGACCTTGACCTATTCGGCAGAACACCAGCATTTCCAGACTGGTAGATAAACCACAAAGCACCGAAAACAAGGTAAAGCCAAACAGACTGATCACAAAGATCCGGACTGCACCAAAGCGTCCAGCCAGCCAACCGGTTAAAGGCACACAAATGGCTTCGGCAACGGCATAGGAAGTAATCACCCAGGTCCCTTGCGATGCAGAAACCGCAAGGCTGCCGGTGATATGAGGAACCGAGACATTGGCAATGGTCATGTCGAGCACGACCATAAAATTGGCAAAGGCCAGTACAAATGCCGCCAAAAGTAAGCGGCCGCCGGTCAGGTTCGGTATTGGAGTGTAGTTATTCATAAATGACTACTTCGAAGACAAATCGATCTTCGCTTCCATAGACAGTCCCACCCGTAACGGATGTTCAGCCAGTTCTTTAGGGTCAAGCTTGATGCGAACCGGCAAGCGTTGAACCACCTTAATCCAGTTACCTGTCGCATTTTGTGCAGGAATCAGGGCAAAGGCAGAACCTGTTCCGCCAGAGAAGCCCTGTACCGTTCCGTGATATTCAACAGAATCGCCATACAGGTCAGAGGTTAAAACCACTTTTTGACCTGGACGGACTTTTTCCAGTTGGCTTTCTTTAAAGTTGGCATCGACATAAAGCTGTGAGGTCGGTACCACCATCATCAACACAGTGCCCGGCGCCACACGCTGACCGACCTGAATATTACGGCGTGTCACTACCCCATCAAATGGTGCCTTAATTTCAGTCCGTTCCAGATCCAACACCGCCTGTTTCAATTTGGCTTGTGCAACCAAAACATCGGGCGTGCTATTTTCATCCGCACCACGAATCAGCGCTTCATTGGCAGCCAGGTTGCTTTGTGCTGCTTTCTGGCTTGATTTGGCTTGTGCCAAACCGGCTTGTGCCGATGCATAGCCCGCTTTGGCGGTATTCAGCGCACTTTGTGCCGTACTGAGTTCTTCTTTAGAAATGGCTCCAGAGGCGCTCAGTTTTTCACGACGGTTTAAGTCATCCTGTGCCTTGTCCATTTCTGCTTTGGCCTCGGCCACTTTGGCTTCGGCACTATGAATCGCATCATCACTGACAAAGATTTGTGAATTCAGCGAGCTGCTATTGGCTTGTGTCTGTTTATATTGACGCTGTGCCTTGATCATTTCTGCTTTGGCCTGAGCAACGGCAATTTCTGCATCACGGCGATCTACACGTAACAGAACATCGCCTTTTTTGACCGTTTGGGTATCACTGACCAGTACCTGTTCGACTTGTCCAGTCACCATGGATGTGATTGAAGCCGTCTCTGCACCGACATAGGCATTATCGGTCTCGACAGAATGGCTGAGAAATAATTTCCAGATTGCATACAGAATTGCAGCAATGATTAAAATCAGCGCGACAAAACCCAAGGCTTTTTTACGTTTCGCTTTTAAGGCTGAATCGGAAACCGGTTGATCTGGTTGTGTTTCTGGCAGGGTATTTTGAGCATCTGTCATCAATATGTCCTAAATCCAACAGACTTGGTCACCAGCCATCCTCAATGCATTGCAGTTTCAAACTACAGGCATAGAGACAAGAGTTGTCTTGGAGATGATGTGGATGAGAAAGTCATTTTTTCAATTTTATTGGCGTGATTTTAATGTGAAAAATTCATATGATGAGAATAAAAATGTAACTCATCAGTTTCAAAAACAAATTCGGCAGCGAATTTTCATTCAATGCCGAATATTTATCTAACTTTTACTGAGTTTAACTTGCCTGTCTTACAACAAACTTAATAAGCATAAGACGCAATTGCAGTTGCAATCGGTTTGTTTTCATCATTCACCAAAGTCATACGCATGGTGCAACCCTTACGACCTAAACGCAAGGTTTCAGCACGTGCAGTAAATGACTTGCCGCGGCCCGGTGCCAAATAATCGACCCGCATATCGACTGTTGCCAAACGTGATACTTTTTTGATGGTATCAGGCAAATCATCCACATTGGCTTTCTTATACAGCTCTCCCATCGCCACAATGCCGCCGACACTGTCTAGGATTGTTGCTGCCACTCCGCCATGCAGAATCTGAAACGCGACGTTGCCAATCATATAAGGCTGCATCTCGATATACGCTTCAATCTGCCCATCCACTACCCGCATGGTCATGCCGTTATGCTGAAAAAAAGGAGATTTATTAAAGGCCTTGCATAGCTGCATAAGGACCACATCGATATCAACTTTCGAGCCTAAGTGAATGTTGCCAGTCCAATTTTTCTCTGCTTGCGTCATAGTCTGCTCGAGTTACCTTGATTAAATAAAAAATGAATACAGTCGCCCTAAACTCAAATTATGAGTCTACAATAGCTGCTAGTTTAATACTGATCATTGAGATTGTTATGACTTATACGTTCAATCGTCCAGCCTTTCCTGCTACTCGTATGCGCCGCATCCGTAAAAATGACCAATTACGTGCCATGGTACGGGAAACCCAGCTAACGACCGATCATCTCATTTACCCAGTATTCGTCCTCCCGGGGCAAAATCAGACCCAAGATATTCCAAGTATGCCGAATGTTCAGCGTCTATCTGCTGATCTGCTGTTAAAAAAATCAGAACGTTTACTGGAATTGGGTGTTTCCAAATTAGCGCTATTTCCAGTTACGCCACAAGAAGATAAAAGTCTGTCCGCTGAAGCTGCTTGGCGTGAAGACGGTCTAGTTCAGAGTACCGTCCGTTTACTGAAAAAAGAATTGCCAGAAATGGTGCTGATTACAGATGGTGCCTTAGACCCGTATACCACGCATGGTCAGGACGGCATTATTGATGACACCGGTTATGTGCTGAATGATGAAACCGTGGAATGCCTGATTAAACAGGCACTCAGTCATGCCGACGCCGGTGCAGATGTGGTGGCGCCAAGTGACATGATGGATGGCCGTATCGGTGCAATTCGTCAGACTTTGGAAGCCAATGGTCATATCTATACCAACATCATGGCGTATTCAGCCAAATATGCGTCCAGTTTTTATGGGCCTTTCCGTGATGCAGTCGGTTCATCGAGTAATTTGAAAGGCGGCAACAAATACAATTACCAGATGGACATTGGCAACCGCGCCGAAGCGCTACACGAAATTGCACTGGATATTCAGGAAGGCGCAGACATGGTGATTGTCAAACCGGGTATGCCTTATCTGGATATCGTGCGTGAAGTCAAAGATACGTTTGGTGTGCCGACTTTCGTATATCAAGTCAGCGGTGAGTACGCGATGCTGGCCGGTGCCATTCAAAATGGCTGGTTATCTGACAGCGTGATCATTGAATCACTGATGAGCTGCCGCCGTGCCGGTGCTGATGGTATCTGGACTTACTTTGCTGAAGAAGCAGCCCTTAAACTGAAAGACATGAAATAAGAATCAATGGCGCAAGCGATGAAAATTGCCATCATTGGAGCGGGCATTAGTGGTCTGATGTCTGCTTTAGAGCTTGTGGAACAGGGATGTTCCGTGATTATTTTCGATCAGCAGCAAGCAGGTAAAGCGGCATCCTGGGCAGGTGGCGGTATTCTTTCCCCGATGTATCCGTGGCGTTATCCGCATGCGGTGAATCAGCTAGCGCAATATGGCAAGTCACTGTATTTAGAATGGAATGAAAAGCTCAAGCCTGTTTCAGACATTGATTTTGAAATTCATGAAACTGGCCTGCTGATTTTTGATGAAACCGATTTTGAAACTGGTCTGAATTATGCCCGGCAATTTCAGGAACCCATGCAGCAATGCGAATATTTACAACAAGAACAAATCGAACAGCTTAATCCTTTTATTGATGCCAAATTTCAGCACGCGATTTATTTCCCCCAGATTGCCAATGTCAGAAATCCACGTTTACTGCAATCCATCACTACCTATTTAAAACAGCATCCACAAGTCGAATTTGTCGAATATTGCCCGATTGAGCAGTTCAATATGCTAAATGGCAAGGTGCAGTCCATAGCTGCTAAGAATGGCAAAACTTATGAGGCAGATCAGTTTGTGATCACTACCGGCGCTTGGTCGCAGCACTGGTCTGAACAATTGGAGATGGAAATACCCGTATATCCTGTTCAGGGGCAAATGGTGCTGTTTAAAACCCCTGCAAACTGGTTGCCGACCATGTGCATGAATGATGTGATGTATTTAATTCCACGTCTGGATGGTCATGTGGTCTGTGGTTCCAGCATGGCAGACTGCGGTTTTGATACCACCCCCACCGCAAGCACCACGCAGAAAATTTTAGAAGCCTGTTTCGAGATGGTTCCCGAACTGGCACAGTTTCCTATCGAGAAACAGTGGGCCGGTTTAAGACCCGCCTCTCCAACCGGTGTTCCCTATATCGGGAAAATGCCTGAGATAGATAATTTGTGGGCCAATTTCGGCCATTTCCGCAATGGTTTATGTATGGGGCCAGCATCTGCACGTTTACTCAGACAGCTGATGCTGGAGCAAACGCCTCTAGTGAATCCAGCAGCTTATAGCACTGAGCGTCTTAAATCTGAAGCAGGTTTAATGGCTCACTAATATATCTTCTAAAGCCATTTTTAAAGTCGGATAGTGAAACTCAAAACCGACCTCTTTCAGGGCCTTGGACACGACATATTGCCCATTCAATACCAGTTGTGACTGTTCACCCCACATCCATCGCAAAACAAAAGCCGGTAAAGAGAATAACGGTTTGCGTTTTAAAACTTGTGCAGCGGTTTTGACAAACTGCGCCTGTGTTCCCCTCTCAGGCGACACGACATTAAATATTTGTGCTTCAGTTTCATTAAGCATTAAAAATTCAATTGCTCTAAGCACATCTTGCACATGTACCCAAACGACAGGTTGCCGCCCATGTCCGATTTTCCCTGCCAGATTCAGTTTAATCGGCAATAACATACGTGGCAGAATTCCGCCATGCTTTCCAAAGACTATGCCAAGACGAATAATTTTGGTTTTTTGCTGGCTAAAACTGAGGGCTGCCTGCTCCCATAACTGGCACAATTCCGACATAAAAATAGCTTGGGGTGCTGACTGTTCTGTACAAAGGGTCGACCATTGTTCAGTCGGGTCTATACCGTAATAGCCAACGGCAGAACCGGAAATAATTCGCTTTGGAAAAATCTGTCTTTTTTCCAAGTAGCGATAGAGCTGATGCGTGGTCTCTACCCGACTGTCAATCAATTGCTGCTTTCTTTTGGCTGTCCAGCGCCCTTGCCCAATGCTTTCACCCGCCAAATTGATCACATAATCAATCCGATCGGTTTTCAGTTCGTCTAAATGCTGAATCCAGCTAAGATCAGGATGATTGGAACGTTTATTTTTCTGGCGAGTTAGCCCTACCACCGCATAATCACGGGCCAACAGATAAGGCAGCAGATGCGAGCCAATAAAACCACTGCCGCCGGTAATCAATACACATGCTTTTTGCATTTTTAGGTCTCGCCTGTTTTTTCTTATCTATAGATCAAGACAGTTTAAAACTCAAGCCTACATCCGTGTCGTTTAGCCAAACATTTTTTTGGCCATGCGCTGGGCCTGTTTGCCATAAAACCAGTAGGTCAAAATATAAAGTGGAATGGCAATCAGCAGGAACATGATCAGCACAATACTCATAAATTGCACATTTTTGAGATATAAAAGAAAATTCTGCCAGACTTCAGGATCATTCTTGGCAAAAAGGACAATGCCGAGCAATAAAAAGGCCAGGTTATAGCCCCAAAAAATCAGGGTAAATCCCCAGGTGATTTTTTTTTGTTCTTGAGCAGTTGGAGCGCGTTGTTGTTGTTTTAAAAATTTATACAGCACTAAAATCATGGCGGTTAAATAAGGCACAATGGTCAAAATGCCACCCATGCCGGTTGGCAGTAAAGCAGCCAGTACACCGCAGATACAGGTAAAAATAAAACAAAAGAAAAAAAACCATAAAAAATATCGAGTTAATGACACAATAGGCCTGCATAAGCAACGTTTAGATGATCAGTATAAAAAAAAATGAGTTTTTTTTCATTTTATTGTCAACCAATCTGTAAACCGCTGCGTTATATAGGGTACGAAGTTCATAAACCGTTAATTTGTACCGGCATCCACAATATTTTCGGTGAACTTTTCTAAAGCAATAAACTTAGTTTCAAGTTTTAGTGAGGAACAGCAGCCCAAGCTAAAACTTGCAACAGATTTTTTGACCGACGATTTCATCATCACTCGAATCGTCGGTCTTTTATTTTGTACATTCTATTTTAATCTTACTGGTCGATCTGAGCCATACGAGCGATCTAATTAACCTTAGCTCGACCGCATGCAATGAAGATAAACTCGGAAACGTCATCTACAATGTGCGTGTTCTCTTCATCTCGAAATTATTCAATTTATTTTCAGTATTTTGAATACAAAGTATTTACTGCAATCAAATCAACTTAGATCATAATTAAATGATTTATTTCATTCCAAAGATGAGTTTCAAGCCCAGTAAAGTCATGATCCCGCCTGCAGCACGGTCAAAACCGGCTTTAAATTTTAAATAGACACGACGCGGTTTTTCGGCCGACAAGGCAACTGCAACCAGGGAGCACCAGCCTGCATCAATAAAGAAGCACAGTAGCGGTAATACAAAATAATAATAGGTCGGAATTTCCTTGGGTAAAAGTGCAGTAAAAATACTGGCCAGCACAATCGCAATTTTTGGATTGGAAAGCTGGGTAATTAAGCCTGTAGTGAAGGCACGGCGCAATGACATTTGAGTGTTTGAATCAGAAGTAGATTCAATTGGTTCCTTGGCATGTTTAATAATTTTAAAAGCCAACCAGAGTAAATATAAACCACCACAGATTTTCAAAGCCAGGTAGGCTGATGGCACCGCTAATAAAAATGCCTGTAATCCAAGTACCGCCAATAAGCCAAAAACGGCAGCGCCTGTCCCTGTACCTAAAGCGGTAAACAAACCATGCTTGCGTGAAATGGCAATTGAATTTTTAGCCACATAAATAGATGTCGGTCCAGGACTCATTGCACCTAACATTAAGGCAAATGCAATTGAGCCCAAAATCCAAACTGATTCCACAGCAACACCTATCCCAAAAAATTACGTGATCATTCTACAATTTTAAAAACTGAATATCTCGCTATATTTGGCTCCATTTTTAAGGTTTTGCCTCATAATTCACTACTATTTGATCAAATTAGCCACAGAAATATACGCTGATCGACATTTCTTCCGAATGAATATAAATAGATAAATAAAAATACATTAAAAAATAGGCGAGCTGGGATTCACCCTACATTAGTGTGTAAACAGAACAGCAAATAAAGCCAGGCTATAAAGTGGCTGCTAATGATGCGAAATAGTAGTACTTTAAAAACAGTATCAGCTCAAACTCATATTGATTTAAAACGATTTACTTTTGTAAGTCTGGCTGTATTTCACGCGCGCTGAGCTGATCAACACGATAATCATGATCACTCACAGGCACGCCACCAATAATCATGGTTCTAACTTCAGTTTTTGGCTTGTTATAATCATCTTTTGCATCGCAAGCCGTCATGAGCAGCAACATGCAAAGCGATAATCCCAGGGATAGCGTCTTCATCACATATCCTCTTTTTCATCATTGTTATATGTTCTAGCTTAGCATCATTGCACATTTTGTAATCATATTTTTATTATTTAAATTCAATTACTTAAGATATATTTACAAATAAGACATATAAACATATGCGCTATATAGCAGAGGTCTGTGAAATTTTTTTACTTCATGCTTGCTATTGAAGTATGGCTCAGATCATCCTGATCCAAACAGCAAAGCTCAGATCACCATATTTTGGATACAATACGCTTAAATTTTTGTGGATCATGATGAAATGTTTGATCATATTGCCCAGTCAGTGACTTATCAAAAACTTAAGCTGGATGCCCCGGTCACTGTTACTGTTACTGTGAAGCGTTTGGATCAGATTCATCCACAGATTTCCGGCAACAAGTTTTTTAAACTGAAATACAACTTTCTGGATGCAAAACAGCAAGGGCTTAAAAAGATCCTGACTTTTGGCGGCGCCTATTCCAATCATATTGCTGCCACCGCTTATGCAGCACAGCTGTTTGGATTTGAAAGTGTGGGTATTATCCGGGGCGAAGAACTCAAAGATAAAGCGCTCAATCATACCTTGGCCACGGCGCAGCAGTTTGGCATGCAATTGCATTTCGTTTCGCGTGAACAGTATCGGGAAAAAACCGATCCTGTATTTCTTGAGCAACTGCAACAGCACTATCCAGCACATTACATTATTCCTGAAGGTGGAACAAATACGCTGGCCATCCAGGGTTGCAAGGAAATATTAACTGCCGAAGACCAGAAAAATTATGACCTGATCTGCTGTGCCGTAGGAACTGGCGGAACAATTTCAGGCCTGATTGAAGCCAGTGCAGCACATCAAACTGTGTGGGGTTTTTCTGCTTTAAAAGGTGATTTTTTACAGCACGATGTCCAGCAATGGACCAGCAAAAAAAACTGGAAAATCACCGATGCCTATTGCTGTGGTGGCTATGCTAAAACCACGCCTGAACTGTTAAAGTTTATGCAGTCCTTTGAAGCTGAGCAGAACCTTGCTTTAGAGCAGGTGTATACCGCCAAAATGATGATGGGCTTAATGGATTTAATTCAGCAAAATCAATTTTCTCCAGATACACGAATCTTGGTTATGCATACTGGAGGTTTACAAGGCCGGAGCACTGAGCAAGATCAATCCTGAAATTGGTGGAAAAATTGTCTATAATGCCCTGCTTTTATCTCCCGCGAGTTTGTCCATGTCTTCAAATCAGTACGATGTCATTGTTTTAGGTGCCGGTGCATCAGGTCTGATGTTGGCCTACATGGCAGCACAGCGTGGCCGTAAAGTTTTGGTCCTGGAAAAAGCCAACAAGGTGGGTAAAAAAATCCTGATGTCTGGTGGCGGTAAATGTAATTTTACCAATCTGTATGTCGAGCCTGAAAACTATATTTCTCATAATCCGCACTTTGTGATCTCGGCCTTAACTCGCTATACCAACTGGGACTTTATTGGCCTGGTGTGTGAACACGGTATTGAATACGAAGAGCGTAAACACGGTCAGTTATTTACCTTAAACGGTGCTAAAGAAATTTTGGCCATGCTGCTGGCCGAATGTGATAAAACTGACCTGGTCGAGATTAAAACAAGCTGTGAAGTCAAAGCGGTAACAGCTCTAGATGAACAAGGTTTCCAAGTTGCGACTAATGCAGGTTATTTCCAAGCTGAATCTGTGGTTGTGGCAACAGGCGGTTTATCTGTACCGACACTGGGTGGTTCAGGAATAGGTTATGACATTGCCAAACAGTTTGGGCATCATGTCCATGCGACCCGTGCAGGTTTAGTGCCTTTTACTTTCTCGGATCAGTTTAAAGAAGTGACCACACGTTTAAGCGGTAATGCAGTTGATGCCACCCTGTCGAATGATTTAAACAGTTTTACTGAAGCCTTGCT
>NZ_DJDC01000156.1:67363-68552 GCF_002430855.1 Acinetobacter sp. UBA5934
GGTCAAAGTTTTCACATCAACTTTCTGCCTTACCTCGATCTGGTAGATTTCTTCAAGGCTAAAAAAGCCAGCCAGCCTAAAGTGCTACTGCGTACTTTGTTAACCGAGCATTTGCCTAAAAGTGTGGTGCTGGAATTACAAAATCTAATCTGGGCAGACCTTGCCGATACGGCAATAGGTAATTTGAGTGATGATAAACTGGAACAGATTGCCAAGCGTTTACATGCTTTTGAAGTAAAACCCTCAGGAACTGAAGGATACCGGACTGCGGAAGTGACCTTAGGCGGTGTAGATACCACTGAAGTTTCCTCCAAAACCATGGAAAGCAAGAAACAAAAAGGCTTGTATTTTGTCGGTGAAGTTCTGGATGTGTCTGGTCACTTAGGCGGTTTTAATTTTCAATGGGCATGGGCGTCTGCGCATGCCGCATCGCAATATGTTTAATGTGAAATAGCTTATTCCAGATAATCCGTGCGTAGTAAATGAACCTGTTTATTCTGCTGTATACGCTTAATGGCAAGATCCATTTTTGCAATGGCTTCAGTCATATAAGCAGGTTGATTTGCTTCTCGTCTTTGCATGATTAATTTTTTTATAACCTTATTTAATAACATCTCTTTTCTCCTTTTATTATTCACTTCATACATCCGAGTATAAAGAATATATATTTCATTAATATTTATATAAACACTTAAATTTTATGAAATAGTTATTTTATAAATAGCATAAACAGAATATAAAAACGATTATTTTTTAACTATTTTTCATCTTTTTTTTGCGGCTGATCTGCTAAATCTGCATAATCCATCTGCGTATCTACCCGCTTGGGTTTGGCAAAGACAAATTTATAAGCACTAATAAAAAATCCTGCGGTAATACCTGCAATAACTATGGGAGCAATAAACTTATTTGGGGGTCTTCTACTCATTGAGATCTCCTGTTATGAATGAAGTTCTGTTGATCATTTGTCCAAAGTTACAAGGATGTATTTTTAACCGTCTCAGGCTAGAAATAGAAAATTAAGTTAATTTCACTTATTACTTATTTAATCATTACTTCATAGCAATAGAGCAACAAATAAATGTTGCTCTATTGTGCACAACCAAAGCAGCGCTTTGGTTGTGCTGAGGTGACTGATTTTCCTAATCCTAACGATTATTTTTTGTCATCGCTGGAACCAGGATAAGTT
>NZ_DJDC01000156.1:68632-73601 GCF_002430855.1 Acinetobacter sp. UBA5934
TATCGACATCGGATTCTTTCTCACCAGTCGATCCAAAAGGATTATTTACTGGCGGATTTTTTGGATCAACACGCAGAGAATCTGGAATACTCTGATCTGGATCCGGTTTTTGTGCATCTTGCGGTGCGGTAGTTAATGAAGCAGGAGTTGGATTGGACAAATCAGGCATGAGCGTTTCTTTCTGATCTGAGATTGGGTATGGACTCGCCGCTACGGGTTTGTTAGAACCAGACGTTGCTGGTGCGCCTCCATCCATTTCCAGTTCAGAAGATTTATCCACTGAAGGGTCCGAACCTTGATTCACTTCTGATGTGCCATGTGCAGTAAATGCTTGTGCAGCATGGGCAGAGATTGAGTCAGAATCTGAACTTGAAGTCATCAGGTCTGAATTTTCCTCATGGAAAGGATTCGGCTCCTTTGCCTCTCTTTTGCATTTATCAATTAAGTCAGTCAATACTCGTTGTGCCGGATCACGACCACCTAAACCAAAGGCCAAAGCAAAGGCAACCGCAACTGCGCCCAAGGTTAAACCGAAGGCAAGATTTACAATCGAATCGGCAATACCCATGGCACGTAAGCCCATGGCAATAACCAAACCTATAATCAGGATGCGAACCAGGTTGGCCAACCAGCGTGAACTGTTATATTCACCACGCCCAATGACTTTCGCAACAATGTTTGCAAGCCAGAAGCCGATCATCAAGATGACAGCACCAAGTAAAATATTGGCACCGAACTGGATAAACATCGAGATCAGCGCACTAACCTGTTCAAAACCAAGTCGGTTTGCAGCTTCCGATACTGCAAATAGCATGGTAAAGAAAACGATCATGTATCCAACAATGGTTGATACTTTGGTCGTTCCCAAAAAGCGTTGTGCATCCATTTTGGCAGGTAATTCATCAACACCTGTTCCAGCCAATACGTCAACCACCAGATTAGCCACGAAACGTGAAACTACATAAGCCAAAATCAGAATTAGACCCGCCGCAATAATATGCGGAATCGCATTCATGATTTCATACAACATGGCTGTTGCAGGTTGTGAAATCGCCTGAATACCTAAAGCTTCAAATGCAATAATCAGCGCAGTAATAATAATTACAGCGAAAACAAAAGAGCCTAATACTTTTGGCAAATTAGAATTTTTCAGGAAACCAATCTTTTGTGTTTCATGCTGTAGATTTAAACTGCCGACCAGACCTTCAACAATACCGCGTACAATTTTTGCCAGAATATAACCGACAAATACAATCACACCGGCAATAAAGATATTAGGCAAGAATGAAACAACTTCATTCACCATATTTTGTACTGGAAGCAGCAAGCCGGTTAAGCCTAAAATAGACAGTACAATTGGCAGGAATAATAACAAAATCAGCCAATAAACAATGTCACTAATGTTCTGGCTAATCGGACTGACACCTACGTCAGCACTTAATTTTTCGTCCAGTTCAGTTCGATCCAGCAGTTTTTGCATTCCTACTTTGACCAGAGTCGCTACAATCCAGCCAATAAAACCGACCGCAAGAGCCGCTAAAAGTCGAGGAATAAACAACAGGAATTGCTGAATCATATTGCTGAACGGTCCACTCACACTGGTGAGATTAAGCACATTAAATGCACCTATGACCGCAATGATCATCACAATCCAAAAAACGATACGCGAAACGATACTTTCCATATTTGCGCGATGTCCTGTCGCACTAGAAAGTCTTTGATTTGTTCCAAGCTTTTGTAAAACTTTTTTAATTCCTGCCGCAATAATGAGGGCAATAATCCAACCTATGATTAAAATGGCGATGGCAGCTAAAATAGGATGAAATTGATTCCAATAATACATTGCATCAAATTCACCCCCTCTTGGGCCTCCAGAAAAATACTCATTCATATTGTCATGTCCTCTTGTTATTACTTATTGAAGTTCTATCGCAGATGAATATTGGGTTTTGTCGGTTAGTTAACCTAAAACTATGAAGTTAAGAACACATTAGGATTCGAATATTTTTTCTTCAATACAAACCAGCATAAATACAACAAAAGCGCACATTTGATTGCAAAAAAGCCCTAATCCTTTCAGATTAGAGCTTTAAATTAATACATTAAAATTGTCGTTTTAATTCGAGTTACTACGTCCCACGCCCACATTGTCGGCTGCATTTTTAATCGCGTCACTTTCACCCGCTTCGGTTGCTGTATCAACAGCTGTTCCTACAGGTTCATCTGTTGCTGTCGCTGTTCCGGTATTTGGAGTGGTATTGTTTGGTGTTGCTGTTTGGGCTGAAGGATCAGGATGTCCAGGAGGCGCATCTTTAGCATCTGGTTCGGTATCCGCAAACATGTAAGCCAGTAACGCAATCAGAAAAACACCTACGATAACCAAGATATAAACAGGCAGACGCTTTTTCTGAGTTCTCTCTTCCTGTGTCGTTACATGAGGCGGTTTATTAAAATCATGTGGCATATATTCCTCTGCTTTATCTTGTTTTTCATATTTTTATACTAGCAATATCCACAATTTAGTTATGTGTAAAAGCATAGTGACATGGTGAATACATGTAAACTTGCCTTATATACTGTCAAATCAGAAAATACGTTTTAAATTAGAGGAAGTGTGGGTTTCAACCAGCATTTCATGTTCATCTTTAAGATGTACGCCTGAAAATTGCAGCTGACGAGACTTTCTCATCAGTGCCATTAAACGCTGAATTGCCACCAAATCAGATAAGCCGGCAGGACGTACATTGGAAATGCAATTACGTTTGGCATCAGGGCAGCCTTGATATGCGTTCCAAGTGAAATAAATTCCCATACTGTCTGGTGAACTTAAACCTGGACGCTCACCAATCAGCATCACCAGCATTTTAGCTTTTAGAATTTCTGCAACTTCATCGCCCAGTGCTACCCGACTTCCGGTTGCAATGACCAATGGCGCAACCGACCAACCTTCATTTAGGCAAGCCTGAGCTAACTGCTCAATAAAATGTCCTGCATTCACTTCAATCGCACGTGCGGATAAGCCATCACCCACTACAATCAGCACATCATATTCAGTCTGATGTTGCTGCTGATATTGCTGTAATAATGCTCTAGATGACGCTGACAGTACTCGACCCAAATCTGGACGTTTTAAATAACTATCTTTATCTAACGTACAACTGGAAATGTGCAAAATATCTTTATTCAGCTTTTTTAACTGTGCTTTTAAGCTTTCAACATCCAGCATTTTTAAAACGGCATCTTTGGCCTGCGCATGTGCCAGCTGAAACTGTAATGAAGGCTGAGTGGGCTGACTGCACCCCACGCGGCCTAAGGCAATTCGGGCGTCGGTGAACTGTTTCAGTTGCTCCCAGGCATTTTGCTTCAGCTCGGGTTGAAACTGGACCTCGTATTGTATTTTCATCATCCAATCCTCCACTCATGACATGATTAAACGGGAGAACTTTTCTGGCAGCTGGCTCGGCCAATGCAGTTGTGTGTAATGCTGTTTCAAAATTCCTTGTTGCTCCAGCCAGGCTGCAAACTCGGGTGCTGGCTGCAAACCTAATAATTGACGAATGTATAAAGCATCATGAAAAGAAGTGGTTTGATAATTCAGCATCACATCATCCGAACCCGGAATCCCCATAATAAAGTTAATCCCGGCATTGGCCAGCAATGTGAGTAACACGTCCATATCGTCCTGATCGGCATCGGCATGGTTGGTATAGCAAATATCGCAGCCCATCGGCAGCCCCAGTAATTTGCCACAGAAATGATCTTCCAATCCTGCCCGAATAATCTGTTTGCCGTTATATAAATATTCTGGCCCGATAAAGCCCACTACGGTATTGACCAGAAAAGGCTGATATTTTCGAGCCACGGCATAGGCACGCGCTTCTATGGTTTGCTGATCCACCCCATGATGTGCATTACTGGATAAGGCACTGCCCTGTCCGGTTTCAAAATACATCACGTTCTGACCGACCGTACCGCGTTTTAAACTTAAAGCGGCTTCATAGCCTTCCTGCAACATGGCTAAATCAATCCCGAAAGCACTATTGGCGGCTTGTGATCCGGCGATCGACTGAAACATTAAATCGACCGGCACATTTTTATTAACCAGCTCTATGCCTGAACTGACATGAGTCAAGACACAGGACTGGGTCGGTATCTCATATTCATGAATAATATGATCCAGCAGTTTTAGCAGTTCTGAAAGATTTTGCAGATTATCGGTCGCCGGATTAATGCCAATCACGGCGTCACCATTGCCATACATCAAACCATCTAAAATACTGGCGGAAATCCCCAATAAATCGTCGGTGGGATGATTGGGTTGTAATCGGGTCGAAAGCCGTCCCTCCAAGCCAATGGTGTTCCTAAACTGAGTGATAACCCGGCATTTCTTTGCGACCAGAATCAAGTCCTGATTGCGCATAATTTTGCTCACCGCAGCCACCATTTCAGGCGTCAGCCCCGCTTGTAAATGCTGCAATTTTTCTGTGCTGGCGTCTTCACTGAGTAGCCAGTTGCGAAAGTCTCCTACACTAAAATGTGAAATAGGATAGAAAGCCAATGCATCATGTTCATCAATAATTAAACGGGTCACTTCATCCTGATCATAATCAATCAACGTTTCTTGCAAAAATTGCTTGAGCGGCACATCTGCCAGACACATCTGTGCTGCGACCCGTTCTGTTGCATCTTGCGCCGCAATTCCTGCCAGCTGATCGCCCGAGCGTTCCGGCGTCGCTTTCGCCATTAAAGTTTTTAAGTCTGCAAAAACATAATGATGATGAGCTACATTGATTTGATACAGCATGCTGCATTGCTCCTGATTTTCTTATTATTTCAGTTCCTGTTCTGCGGCCTGAATATTGGCAAACTCTTCTTCTGGTGTTCCGGCAACCAATTTATTTCGGCTATAAACCAGGAAATACACAATAAAAACCACATAAATGGCGGCTGCCATCAACCAGACTTTAGG